>CAZLOC010000078.1:0-12240 GCA_964560935.1 uncultured Anaerolineaceae bacterium
GGGTCTCCCGCGCTTCGCGCGGGGATTCTTCGCCCCTACGGGGCTCAGAATGACATCTGTTTTTTCCAGTATTACTGATAAAAATATCTGATACACAATGCAACCATTTAACATCCTTGTCGTAGTATTATGTAGTCACTTATCCAAGAAATGGAGCTTATGATGTCAGAAGAAAAAGTTCGCACGGAAGAGTTTAGCGTCAACGGGGAAGACTTGCTCGGCAAGATCAAGGAAATCCTCCACGAAGGCAATATCCGCCGTATCATCATCAAAAAGAAAGATGGCGGCACCGTCATGGAAATCCCGATGACCCTCGGGGTCGTGGGCGCGCTGATCGCCCCCCAACTGGCCGCGATTGGCGCCATCGCTGCCCTGGTCACCGAAGCGACGGTAGTGGTAGAAAAAGTGGAATAAAGCTTATCTTCGAGCTGTCCAAAAGGCTGACTGTAACAGAGTCCTCCGTGCCTGGTGGACTCTGTTACACTTTAGAACTTACGCAGTTCGCGAAAAGATACCGAAAATAAGGGGGCGAGCTGCGCTCGCCCCCTTATTTTCGGGCTTCTTCCATTCAACTGCGTAACTCCTGACTTATTATCATCAAAGACCGGGGGGTTGCTCAGTTCTTACGGAATCCCCGTATGGGAATTGTCATGACAGACATCAGAAATCAATGACTAAGTTTATGACTTCCATCAATTGACTTTCGTAAATCATTGTGATAAAAAATTAATAGTGAAAACTTACGCAATATGTTTGATCGGCTTGCAAACACAACAAGCGGTCGTAGTTGGGGGAGGTGGTGTAGCTAGCCGAAAAGTGGAAGGTTTGTTGACCGCTGATTTCAAAGTTAAGGTCGTCAGCCCAAAACTTACTGCCGAACTACAGGCTTTGGTTTCTTCGGGAGCCATTAAATTTGTACAGCGTCCTTATCAACACGGCGACCTGGAGGGCGCTTTTCTTGTTATTGCTGCCACAAATGATCCAGCCGTAAACCAGGCTGTTTGGGCTGAAGCAGTACAACGCGGTTGCCTGATCAACGTAGTGGACGATCCCCAGCATAGCAATTTTATCCTGCCAGCCGTTCTACAACGTGGAGAAATGAGCATTGCAATTTCCACAGGTGGAGGCAGCCCGGCGCTGGCACGAAGACTACGCGAGCGACTCGAAGACCTGATCGGCCCGGAATATGGGACGCTGACCGAGGTTCTGGCTGAATTACGTCCGGATCTGATTGCAGGTTTTCCTCCAGGTGAGGCCCGCTTGAAAGCCGCTTTACGCATTGTAGATTCGAATATCTTGCACGTTATCCAAGATCAAGGAAAAGATGTGGCGTTGACCTATGCCAGACAACAATTACACCAACAACTCTGATCCATCTGCCAAAGGTATCGTTTATTTAGTCGGGGCAGGACCTGGCGACCCCGGCCTGTTAACGCTGCGCGGGCTGGAATGCCTGCAGAAAGCAGACGTGGTTGTGCACGATCGCCTGGCCAACCACCAACTGCTGGCATACGCAGCCCAGGCGGAGTTCATTGACGTGGGAAAACAGCCCGATCACCATCCTGTGCCCCAGAAACGCATCAATGCCATCCTTGTGCAGGCGGCACGAGAAGGTAAAGTTGTCGTACGGCTGAAGGGCGGCGACCCGTTTGTGTTTGGGCGCGGCGGAGAGGAAGCGCAGGCATTGGTCGAGGCGGGCATCCCCTTTGAAATTGTCCCGGGAGTGACCAGCGCTATCGCTGTCCCCGCTTATGCCGGTATCCCGGTTACACATCGAGGCATCGCGTGCAGTGTGGCATTTGTGACCGGCCATTGTGCAGGCTGCGAGCCGTTGGATTTGAACTGGAAGGCTCTCGCGCAAGGCGTTGACACGTTGGTTTTCCTGATGGGGGTACACAACTTGCAAACCATTGTCGCATCGCTGATGGACGCTGGCCGTTCACCTAAAACACCCGTTGCATTGATCGAGCAAGGGACCTTACCGGAGCAAACGGTTGTGACTGGAACGCTGGCAGATATCCTCATAAAAGCTGCCGATATCCATCCACCTGCGATCATTATTGTCGGCGAAGTAGTCGGTTTGCAATCTATGTTGGACTGGTTCAAGCCAAACGTGGAATTTTCCCAACCAGAATTGACGGCGAGGTGACGCTGGCATGACGCGCGCATTGGTTACCGGCGGGACCGGTTTCGTCGGCTCAAACGTCGCCTTGCGGCTGGTCGAACGCCACTGGGATGTACGCATCCTGGAACGCCCTGGTACAACGCGTGAACTGTTGGAAGGGGGGCCATTCGAGTTCGTCAGCGGTGATGTGTTGGAGCCGGAAACTCTGCCGCCCGCAATGCAAGGCATTGATGTGGTCTTCCATGCTGCCGGGGTGGTCGATTATTGGAAGCAGGGCGTGGAACGCATGTACCAGGTCAACGTGGCAGGGACGCGAAATCTAATGGGAGCAGCCCTGAAATCCGGGATCGAACGCGTTGTTCACATCAGCTCGACCGCGGCTATGGGAATCCATCCGGATGTCCTGGTTGACGAGTCCTACACCTTTAACGTCAAACCAGAGCGTTTTGCTTATGGGCACAGCAAATATCTTGCCGAGGAAATCACTTTCGATTACGTCAAGAAAGGATTGCCCATCGTCATTATCAACCCGACCACGGTGATCGGCCCACGCGACGTCCGCAAGGTATCCAGCGGTATGGTGGTCGAGGTGGTCAAACATTGCGTGCCGCCGCTCATTCCACCCGGCGGCCTCAATATTGTGCCGATCTGTGATGTGGCACAGGGAATCATTGAAGCTGCTATCAAGGGACGTGTAGGAGAGCGATACATCCTGGGCGGCGAGAATATGTCGCACCTGCAACTTTACCAGACGATTGCGAATGTAGTGGGGTGCGGCATGAAGCTGAAGGCGATGCCACGCTGGCAGGTATCGCTCATCGCCGGGTTGACCGATATGCTGCAACCTCAAACCAGCGGCCCGGTACCCTTGACCGGAACTCGTTTACGGCTGGAGTCGCAGTTCTTCTATTACGAGACAACCAAAGCGCGTTCAACCTTTAACATGCCACAAACACCTTTACGCGTCACGATTGGCCGAACGTACGAGTGGTACGAAGAGATGGGGGAATTTGAAGGTGTCTATGAAAATATTGAAGAGGATGGCATTTGCAAGTACTGCAAGCGCGCCCGTTACTGCCAATGGCCGCCTCCGATGACAGCAAACACGAGAGGTAAAGGGAGTTGATTATGGAAATCTTTGACCTTTTACGAACAAGTTGGAGGCGCTTCATCCAAAAGTGGTTAGAGCGCATGCTAACACGAAAATGGTTTGATGTTGGCTTGCGTAGCAAGATGTCGGCATTGGTCACTATAGGATTAATGGGATTGATCGCCATTTTTGCTTTTATTGCCATATACACTGTCCGCCAGGCAACACAACAGTTACTCAGCGAGCATGTATTACGTGCACGCATACTTGCAGAAAGCTTAGACTCAAGCCTTAGCCACGTTGCCGGGATGCTCACAATTCTGTCATCACAGATCGATATGGACGATCCCCAAACAAACCTTGAAGAGTGGAAAACAATTTTCGAACAGGATTTTCGGCCAGTTCAAGGTGTCTATTTATTAGACTCAAACAATCATCTGCTCGCTGCCACGGCGACAGCGCCCAATATCAATTGGGAAGATATATCGTTGATCCACAACAGTGACAGCAATACTTCGCGCAGTATTTCGGTTGGTGGAATACCAAGACCCTATGCAATCGTTGCTGTTCCAGTCACTCGTCCCGAAAACAACCAGACTGAGGGAATCCTGGCTGCCATATTAGACCTTTCAAATCCGGACATTTTCATTTCTAGTGGTTCTTTGAATCTTGAACATGGTGGGACTTTGCAAGTATTGGATGCCCAGGGGAAAGTATTAGTAAGTACACACCCTGAGCGAACGCTTACAGCAAGTACAATAGAAAAAATTACCAGTCAACTATTCAATGAAGACGAACCAAGATTTGAGGCCTGCCTGGGTTGTGCAACAAATGAGCTCGAAACAGGGACTGTCATAGCCTTTGCTTCTCTTTCACAGGCTCCTTGGGGAGTGGTAATTTGGCACGAATCTCAAGAATTATTTGCCCCCGTGAGAACAATTGGATTTCAAACTTTGATTCTTGGCTTGCTTGCCATTTCGGGCGCCCTGGTGTTGGTTATGCTGACCACGCGCAGTGTGATTGCTCCCGTACAAATGCTTACGGAGGCTACACAAAAAATCGGCGAGGTCCAATTCGATACATCTACCTTAAAGTCTGTTGAATGCACATTGACAACCACATTGGCAAAGAAAACCATTCGCCGTCGGGATGAAATCGGTGTGCTTGCAAATAGTTTCATTACCATGTGCACACGCTTAGAACAGTCCATGGAAGAAATCCAGTCCTGGAACCGCGAACTGGACTCCCGCGTACAGGCCCGTACCCAGCAATTGTCCATCTTGAACGCTGTAGCGTTGACCGTAAACCAGTCTCTCGACCTTGAAGATATCCTGAACCGCGCTCTGGATGAGGTGTTACAACTTACGGGAATCGATGTAGTTGCGATATTCCTCCAAAACAGCACACTTGGTCAGTTGGAACTGAAAGCCTATCGCGGGCTTTCCGAGGAAGCCGCTCGTTTGGCTTATCAGGTTGGCATGCTTGACGGTTCCTGTGGCGGGGTTCTGGAACTTGGAAAGACAATCGTAGTGCCCGATATTTCTTCCTATCGCGGTCGAGGCGCAAAATCATTGCAACGGGAAAAAATTACCTCCTTGGTGCATGTGCCTCTAATGACCAAAGGATGGGCCTTGGGCAGCATGTGTGTTGGCACCCACAATACTACCCAATTTGGCGATGATGAGCAAAAGTTACTAGACGCAATTGGCAATCAAATTGCTATCGCTGTAGAAAATGCTCGTTTATACGCTGATGTGCAACGTAAGGAACGCGTCCGCGGCGGATTGTTCAAAAAATCTCTGGAAGTTCAGGAAGACGAGCGTAAACGCATTGCACGTGAACTACATGACGAGGTCAGCCAATCCCTGACAGCCTTGCTCTACGATGCCGAAGATGGGTTGGAGTTGGATCATCTCCCCGCTATCAAAAGACGCCTGCAAAGCATTTGCGAATTGACTAGACACACATTGGACGATGTGCATAAATTGATGTTCGATCTACGCCCTTCGATGCTCGACCAATTAGGTTTGATTCCGGCTGTACGGTGGTTGGCCGAAACCCGTCTGGAACCCAAGGGGGTACGTGTAAATGTTGCTGCGAATTCGAACCCCAATATGTTTAATGGGGAGGTGGATTCCCAACGCTTGTCACCTGAGATCGAAACGGCGCTCTATCGTGTCGTTCAGGAAGCCATTAATAACATCGCCCGTCATGCAGCAGCACGCAATGTGGAAATTGGGCTAGAACTTTACGATGGCATGGCCATGGTAAACATTACAGACGATGGGATTGGGTTCGATCTAACAGAACTGAGTACGGGAACCCTAATAGACATTGACAATAAGGATTTCCTTTTGTCGGAAAATACTCGTGGATTGGGTTTGCTCGGTATGCAAGAACGAATCGAATTGTTGGGTGGAGAATTGGAAATTATATCTGTTCCCGGCAATGGGACTCAAATCCACATCCGTGTGCCAACCCGAGAAAGGAGCATCATCTATGATTAGAGTTCTTGTAGTAGATGACCATGCCATCCTGCGTGATGGGATTCGATCAATATTGGAAAGTCAGGAAGATATCGTTGTAGTCGGGGAAGCAAGTGACGGTGCAGAAGCGCTCGAATACGTCGGCAACTTGCTACCGGATATTGTGCTCATGGATATTTCCATGCCAAAAACGAACGGCCTGGAAGCCACGCGGTTGATCAAAGAACGTTTTCCTCAAGTCAAGGTGTTGATTTTGACACAACATGATAATCGTGAATACATCGCTCCAGCTTTGGGAGCAGGCGCTTCTGGATATGTGTTGAAACGTTCCGGCAGGCGTGAAATGCTCAATGCTATAAGACAGGTGCACGAGCAAGGAGCCTTTCTAACCAGCAACATCACACAGGAAGTATTTCAGGAGCACTCTCAGGCCGGTCGAAATGGAAAAGAGGTCGATCATCATTTGACAGATCGCGAGCGCCAGGTATTCCAGTTGATTGTAGAAGGGAAAAGCAACAAGGAGGTTGCTATGGTGCTTGGGATCAGCCCTAAAACAGTTTCCGTACATCGCACCAATATCATGTCAAAGTTGGACGTTCAAAATACCGTCGAATTGATCCGCTACGCAACAAGCAACCCCCTGGTCAGCCTGCCTGTTCCTGACCAAGAGCTTTGGTAATAGAGAACATAACAAAGAAATCATATATAAAACACAACAAGGAGAACCTCATGACCGAACTGCAACTGAATTTCATCAATATCCCCGCTTCCGAGTTTACGATGGGAAGTAAACGGTCACATGATCGTGATGCCCATGACGACGAAATGCCTGCGCAGGTATTAAATGTCAGCACTTATTTCATCATGAAGCACCCGGTAACGAACGCGCAATACAAACAGTTCGTCCAGGCGACTGGCTGCCGAACTCCATTATTCTGGCCGAATGGCGCTTATCCGGAAGACAAAGCCAACCACCCGGTTGTCGGCGTCTCGTATTATGATGCCCTAGCATTTTGCGCCTGGGCCGGCCAAGTCACAGGCTTACCCATCCGGCTCCCAACCGAACCAGAATGGGAAAAGGCGGCACGTGGCTCTGAAATTCGATTGTACTCATGGGGAAATGAATGGAAAACAGGATTGTGCAATACCAGCGAAGAAAAACTTAACGGGACTTCTCCTGTGGATCGATTTTCTCCCCAGGGAGACAGCCCGTACGGAATCACCGACATGGGCGGGAACGTACAGGAGTGGTGTTCTTCCCTGTTTGGATCTTACCCCTACGACCCGACAGATGGCAGGGAAGCGCATGTATACGACCTGCAAGCTGACGACCTTCTGCCAAAATTATTGGAAACAGGGTGTACATCGTTAATCGAATCAGATGAAGCCTCGCTGGGGAAATCACTTATCCGTGGGGGGTCGTGGCGCGAGTCAAAATTCCAAGCACGCTGCGCCTACCGGAGTTGGGCAGCCCCCATGCACCGCAGCGATGATACCGGCTTCCGTTGCTGCTATGAACCGCAAGAGTAAAGCCTAAAAAAGCAGGCTAGCAACCCCCCAGCCGATTACCGCAATTACAAATGTTGCCAGCCCGATTGCTTGCATAGACAACAATACTAGAACAACGCGACGTTGGTCAGGGCGCAGTTTCAGGTAAAACCGGTCTAGAAACCATTTTACCAACAAGCGCCCTCGACCACCCCGCAATTCACTGTAACGTTTGATATTGGTCAGCCACTCGCGTATGACATGACGTACGGTGATAATGAAATTCTCGTCCCCCATACTTTCGTCACAAAACACCTCTTCATAGTTAATACGAGTGCCTAAAGGGATGCTCTGGAACCTCCAGGTGACAATGGTCTTGCAATCGTTATCGAGGTGGTAGCTGAATTTGTGAGGCGGCTGGTATTCTTCTACAAAGTATTCCTGCTCTGTTGGGAGTTCCAGGCGTGGTTTCTGTTTGTCATTTGCCAATGGTTGTTGGGGGACACTGGGCACGGCTTGATCAACATGATTTTGCCCTAATTTCACAAACAGGAATTGGGCCAATCCAGACAAGGCGCTTTGGGTTGCATTCAATGTTCCATGCGCCAGGCCAAACGGCGCACCGGTCAAAATCTGGACCCGGTAACTGCTCCCCGGTTCCGGAAAGTTTGGTGCAACCTCCAACATCCGATTCACCCCCCACAACGGACTAAGCTGCATGCGCCGCTCCAGATCAACCACCGTGTTAAAAACCTCCTGGCACGGAGCGTTAATATCGATCAAACTCGTCACTTTTTGCATAGTTCCATTTTACCCCTCCAGACTCAAATTTCTCGCTTTCTAAGAATCATTTAAGCCGTTTACTTTGAAATATTTATTTCCCCATATGTTTCAAGGATGGATAATCTGAAAAATGACGCTCCACTGATTGGACAGTTTGTCCCGAAGCCTGCAAAACCAGAAGAATGACCGCATCCTTATCAGTCACATTGCGCCATAGATGGGGCAAATGCGCTTCAAACAACAAAAAATCTCCCTCTTCCAAAGAATAGATCTGGCCATCGATCAAATATTCCACATTTCCGGACAGGCAATAAACCAATTCATGGCCTGTATGTACCACCTGCCTTTCACCACTGCCGGAATTGGGCTCCAATGAAACCAGGAAAGGTTCCATTTCCTGATAGTTCAAATTGCCACCCAACCCTTCAATTTGCAACCCTTTGCTACTAATTGCCGAACGACGATCAGCTTTCACATGCAGGACTTGTGTAGGCTCATGGTCATCAAAAAAGTAGCTCATTCTTATATTGAGCGCCCCTGCCAGGTTTTGCAGTGTGGAAACGCTAGGGGAATTCTCATCCCGTTCGATCAAACTGATAGCGTTTGTCGAGATACCCGCCCGCTGGGCCAACTCGCGTTGTGACAATCCCCGTTCCTCCCGAATTACGCGCAGCTTGTTTCCTACCGATCCCTTCTTTTCCATAAAAAAATTATCCTTTTCCAAAATCGAGGTTCTTTGAGATTCTAGCTTATTTGGTATTGCTTGGCAAATAGGTTAAGACGAAGGCTGGAAAATCAAAAAATGTTAATTTGTACAATTTTATTGGTTAATTTTATATAAAAATAGATTTAATTAACCAATATACTTTACATTTTAAAAATAATTTGGTAGAATATGGATAGTGCATTTTTACACAATTCTAGAGGCTAAAGGTTAGAAATGACATTGCACGAGACCTGGCGTAATGTTGGGAACAAGATCCGCTACCTACGCAAATCGAACGGGTTGACGTTGAAACAACTCGCCCGTGGATGTGATTTGTCTGCGAATACCATCAGCCTGGTGGAACGCAGCGAGGTAGCTCCGAGCATCGAAACCCTGTGCAAAATCGCGAACGCCTTGGGGGTTTCGCCCAGTTCGCTCTTCCTGGAGGTCTGCAAGCCAAGAGTTGTACTGCAGCGAGCAAACGAGGAAAATCTCGAAGGCAATATCACCGAGCAAACGTTACAGATATTTGCCAGCGCCCCACAAATAACGGGTTGCATGCTAGATGCGCGCAAAGTACCCACATCTACATTGGAACCACTCGCAAATAGACGGCATTCCATCCTGTGCCTTTGCGGTCAGGTAGAACTCGAGTTGGACGGACAGAATTATTGTCTGAATCCCGGTGATAGCCTTGCTTTCACCAGCGATGCTTTCCACCGCTGGCGCAATTCCGGTGATTCCACCGGCATTGCAGTATTGATCCTACCCCCAACATCATTCAAAGATTCCCAGGCAGGAAATTAGTATGACAACACCTTCCAATACAACCAGCACGCCACGTCAGCCATATTTCTATCACATCGAGTCATCTGCAATCCCAGAGTTGAACAATCGGGCAGAAAAATTTCTGGCAGCTTTCGCCGCGATTCTGCAACACAGCAATTACCGCTTCCTGATCGAACTCTATGCGAAAACCAGCGCCAAATGTGGACGCTGCGCGGAAAGTTGCCAGATATATCAGGCTTCGCGCGATCCACACGATATTCCGTGTTACCGGACCAGTTTACTGTTAGATGTATACAGGCAGTATTATTCGGATGATGGGAAACGGTTCAGCCGATTGGTGTCAGAAGACCCATTAAGCAATGAAAAAATTGACGAAATGGCTGAACTATTTTACCGTTGTACCGCCTGCCGTCGATGCACCATAGAGTGTCCAATGGGCATTGACCATGGTCTGATCGCTCACCTGGGCCGCTATGTGCTCAGCGAGGCAGGCATTGCTCCCAAGGGTCTGGTGGTCTCAGTTCGAGAGCAGTTGGAAGGCGCTACCGGAAACACCTCGGCCATCCCGCTGCCCGCCCTTTTGGACAATATCGAGTTTTTGCAGGAAGAGCTGCAAGATATGACAGGAAAACTGGTAAATTTCCCTGTCGATCAAGAAGGATCGGAATACATCTTCTTCCCTGCAGTCAGCGATTACCTGATGGAAGCAGATACGCTCATGGGTAATGCTGCTGCGCTTCAAGCCGCTGGCGTTTCATGGACAATTGGTTCCAAATATTTCGATGGCATCAACTATGGCCTGTTCTACAACGATTGGGCTCTGGAACGAATCATTCAAAAGCTTGTAGAAGAGGCGCATCGTTTACAAGCCAAAAAGATTTTGATTGGTGAATGCGGCCATGCGGCCCGTTCGGCACGGCAGTTTGTTCCCACCTTTGCGAATGGACGAGAGTTGCCTGTGGTCAGCATCCTGGAACTCACACAACAGGCAGCCCAGCAGGGCAAGTTGCGACTGAAAAAGGATGCGATCACTGAGCGGGTCACGTATCATGATCCGTGTAATATCGCCCGCTCGGGTTGGATCATCAACCAACCGCGTCAATTGTTACGCAGCTTTGTCGAGGATTTTGTCGAAATGAGACCGGGTGGCAGAGAGAATTACTGTTGTGGCGGGGGTGGCGGGCTGGTCTCGCTGGATGAAATCTACGAATTCCGTATGAACGTTGCGGGCAAAGTCAAGGCAGAGCAAATCAAGGCCAGTGGGGCGCAAATCGTTGCGACACCGTGTGCGAATTGCAAGAAACAGCTACGTGAGTTGGTGGATTACTATAAGCTCCCAGTCCAAATCGTCGGCGTGCACGACCTGGTGCTGCGCGCGATCGATCTTTAACCGATATCTTCAACCCTGGAGGTCCCTTTCATTATGCCAACTTGGATGACTCTTGCAAAAGGCCCTGCATTTCTTTTCGCCTTGACTTTCGTGATACTTGGGTTGCTGCGCCTGATATTTTTGACAACCTGGGACATCGTTTCGGCCATCCGCCGCGCTGGAGACCGACGTCTCCCTTACCGGCAAATCGCGCTACAGACCATTTTATGGCTGCTCCCGTTTAACCGGCTGCATCGCAACCGGGCAGGATACAGCATTGCCTCGTTCAGTCTGCATATTGGTATCCTGGTCGTATCGTTATTCTTACGCAATCACCTCGACATCTTGGAAGCCAATATCGGCTTCTCGTGGATAGCCATCGCGAAACCCATCCTGGATGTACTGACACTGATTGGCATCCTTGGAATCAGTGCGTTGCTGCTATACCGGCTCTACGTGATCGGTTCACGACAATTGAGCAAAGCTGTGGATTATCTATTGCTACTTATTCTGCTGAATATATTCCTCTCCGGCTTTCTGGCGGGTCGTCCCTGGAATCCGATCCCTTATGATGGCCTGATGCTCTTCCACACAGTTAATGGAATGGTTCTGGCAATGCTCGCTCCATTTACCAAAATCGCGCATTGCGTTCTCTTTCCGCTCATCCGCCTGGGGACTGAAGTGGCATGGCATTTCACGCCCATGGGTGGCAGCGAAACAGTCAAAACGCTTCATGGCCCACAAGGAAGAAAAATATGATCGGCAACGTGAAACAGGTTGGCATTCTGGTCGATGTGACTCGCTGCACGGGCTGCAACCAATGCGTCGAGGCTTGTGCGGAAGCAAACCAAACCGGCACATCAAGTTTCATGGTCCAGCACTCTCCCGATGGCCTGTCGGCGCGCCGTTGGTCCTCGATCGTCGAAAGCCCTGAGGGCGGGTTCGTGCGCAAGTTCTGCCGTCACTGCCTGGAACCGGCCTGCGTCTCAGCCTGCCCGGTGGGAGCGATGTATCGCACACCCGAAGGGGTGGTGTTGTATGACAGCCAAAAGTGCATGGGCTGCCGCTATTGCATGATGGCCTGCCCATTCGGTATCCCGCGTTATGAGTGGGATTCGCCGGCCCCGCTCGTACAAAAATGTACGCTCTGTTACAGTCGCCTCGAGCAGGGAGGGTTACCCGCCTGCGTAGAAACCTGCCCCGAACAGGTATTGACCTTCGGTGAAAGAAGCGAATTGCTCGCTCTGGCAAATCAGAGGATAAAGGAAGCGGCGCATATCTATCTGCCAGTCGTGTACGGAGCGCATGAAGTTGGCGGCACAGCAGTGATGTACATTTCCCATGTGCCACTGGATTTCCTGGGCTACTATGGAGTGCCCATCTATGAGCCAATGCCGGAATTGA
>CAZLOC010000079.1:0-12183 GCA_964560935.1 uncultured Anaerolineaceae bacterium
GCAAGTTCGTGCGCTTCTCGGTGGCGGGCAACATCGGCAAGGTGCTGGTCATGCTGCTGGCGCCCTTCCTGGGCAAACCCATCCCACTTTTGCCGCTGCAACTGCTGTGGCTCAACCTGCTGACCGACGGCCTGCTCGGCCTGGGGATGGGCGTGGAAGGCCCCGAACATGATACCATGCGGCGCCCGCCCTACTCACCGAAGGAAGGCGTGTTCTCGCGCGGCGGATTGATGCAAGTGACCTGGGTCGGGGGGCTGATCGGCGCGCTGGCCCTGGCGCTGGGCGCCTGGTATTTCTTCACTGGCCGCGCCGAATGGCAGACGATGGTCTTCACCTTCCTGGCCTTCGCGCAGGTCTTCCAGGCGCTGGCCAGCAGGTCGAGTAAAGATTCCCTATTCAAAATGGGTATTCTGAGCAACCCCATGCTGGCCGCCATCGCCGTGCTGGTGGTTGCCCTGCAACTGGCCGTGCTCTACATCCCCTTCCTGAGCGGCTTCTTTGACGTCCTGCCCTTGAGTCTTTGCGACCTATCCATTGCAGCGGGGGCGGGGGTTTTGGTCTTTGTGGCGATGGAGGTGGAGAAGCTAATCAAAAAATAACAATCAGCGCGAGTTCTTATTGCAATGTTCCGTTTGTCGCAACTTTTCACAAAAAAACAAGGCTGGTATTTGCGTACCGCCTTGTTTTCGTTAATTCATCTTTTTGATTATTCGTAATGCACAGCTTCTAAAATGCGTACCCTGGCTGCGCGTAAGGCTGGCGCAATAGCTGCCACCTGTGAAACGATCAACGCAATAACGATACTAATAATTATTCCTTCGGGGGGTAAGACAAAGGTAAGTCGATAGCCTGACATGGTTGTCATTCCAATAAAGAGGATGCGCGCCAGAACTACACCTGTCCCCAATCCCAGAATGCCGCCAATCACACCTATCAGCAGCGCTTCTGCCAGCACCATTTTAACAATTTGACCGCGAGTGGTACCTATTGCACGTAACATGCCAATTTCACGCGTCCGTTCAATAACACTCATGGTTAAGGTGTTGATGACCCCAAGTGAACCAACGACAATTGAGATGAGCGCCATGACGTCGAACATGCGAAACGCCTGATCCATTAAATTCAGAACCTGCTCGCGTATCACGTCATTTGAGATCAGAATCAGGTGGTAGCGATCCCCTAATTGCACATCGATGCGATCCTGTACGGAAGAAGCGGGTGTACCTTCATTTACCTTTACAAGCAGGGTATTTGCATCCTTAATATTGAAATATCGGCGCATATCTTCCCAGCTTCCCTGAACTACCAGGCCCTGGTTATAAAAATCAACAACCACACCAGCAATTTCAAAGTCTTTTAAACCACGACGTGTTTTCAAACTAATTATTTCTCCGGGAACTAGATTGTATCTTTCAGCCAATACAGTAGAGACAAATACAGCTCGTCCCGCGCTTAAACGCTCGATAGCTTGCTGTGGGTCAACCTGTTCACTGCTAAAGACAAAATTTGTGACTCGCGAATAAGCAATTACATCAATGGCCATAAAATTTATGGTTTCGGTATCCCCGGCGGGTGTTCTCCAATCGACTTCGAAATAGCGGAGTGGAGCGACTTCGTATACACCCTCAACACTCTTGAGCCTTCTTTCCAAATCGCTCCGCAATCGGATAGAGGAAGTAACGTAAATATCTCCACCAAGGTAAGCCTGGATCCAAGTACGAAGATCGACTGCAAAAGATTCAGTCATACCCCGCACCATAATGACCATAGCCACGCCCACCATAAGAGCAGCAACAGTCAGGGTGGTCCGAAGTCGCGAGCGTTGCACGTTTCGACTGCCGAGACTGCCACTCGAACCGTATATCAGTTTTATTATCGGGCGAGAAACAAACTCCCAGATACCCACTGTGATTGGAATGAGCAGGGTAGCACCTGTAAACAATCCAAACACCGTTATGCTTCCTAACCGGAATTGCACATCATAGGGGAATGGGTTTATGATGAGCAACGCAACCGAGCCGCCCAGCATTACAATGCCAAGGGTCCACCCGTATCTGATCAGCCAGCCTTCTTTTGATTTTCCTCTAACACGCAATGCCTCAATCGGGGAGATGCGACCAGCCTGCAGGGCGGGGATCAAAGCAGCTAAAAATGTAACGCCGACCCCGATCGACATACTGAAGAGCATATCGTTTGTGGTTACCAGGACAGCGCCCAATTCCTGGCTCATGAGATTCTCCATTAGGCTTGTCAGGCCTCGCGCCAGAAGGATTCCAAGTCCAACCCCAAGAGCAGAACCAAAGAACCCTAAAAAGGCCGCTTCAACGAGCACCTGACTGATCACCTGCCGCCGGGTCATCCCAATTGTTCGCAGCATACCAAATTCACGCGTCCGTTCCACAACGGTCATAGCAAAGGCGTTATAGATCAGGAATGCGCCCACAAAAAGAGCAATACCGCTCATAAAATTAAGGCCAATCTGGTAGTTTTGCAGCATCTGGGTCATCCGCTCTCCTTGACCGGATGGATAAGTAACAGAGTAATCGTCTCCTATTTCCTGTTGAAGGTTCGCGCGTAATTCAGCCAATTCAGATGTGCCAGGGTTGGGGTTGACCGGCACGATGTCAATCTGATCCAATTCATTCGATCGATTGAAAAGCCCTCGTGCTGTTTCTAAAGGGATCACGCCAAATGAACCATTGTTGGTCTTCCCCGGGCCTTCGCGCGCGATCAACCCGACGACCTTGAGTTCTTTGGTGCCATTGGGCGTGATGATCTTGATCAGGTCATCCACCCGAATATCTTCATCTTCAGCAAAACTCTCTACAAGGACGATTTCACGCTCTTTGAGATCTTCAGATAGAAACCGGCCTTCTTTAAGCGTGTAATCTCGGGTTCGGAGTTCTAAAGCTGGAACGATCCCATGCACCAATAACCCACCACCACTGGCGCCAAAGAAACTAATATCAAGTTGAGTGGAGGCTTCTTTGTCAGCCAGGTCAGTATTTTCTATTACCAGAGGATCCGCAACCAGTACACCTTCTACGGTACTCGCCTTACCCAGGATATTATCTGAAAAACCACCTTCATCCGAATCTGCAGAGGCAATGATCAATTTTGCTCGTCCGGATGTACTCTCAAAAAGATTCAGGATTGAATTCAACGCAGTTTGATTGGTTGCCTGGATGGAAAGCATACCTGCCACACCCAGAATGATCCCAAAGGCGCTCAATAAAAATCTTAAGGAGCGCGAACGCATGGAACGTAATGTAAGTAAGCGAAACAAACGCATATCAGGATTCCAGTCTTTCCATGGTGCTCATGATATTTCGCAATCGGTCTGATAAAGGTTGTTCCTGCCCCGAACGCAATTCCTCGACAATATCTCCGTCGCGCAAAAAGATGATGCGGTTTGCATACGCAGCCGCTTTTGGATCGTGCGTCACGACAATGACGGTTTGTTTGAGTTCGTTACATGAGCGGCGAAGTAATTCCATGATGGAGTTGCCAGTCTTGGTGTCCAGGTTGCCCGTTGGTTCGTCCGCAAGCAGGATGGCCGGTTCGGTGATAAGCGCTCTGGCAACCGCCACGCGCTGCTGTTCACCGCCCGACAATTGATCTGGTTTATGGGTTCGGCGATCCAGCAAACCCACTAAATCTAATAGGTTAGTCAACCGTTCTTCATATTTGCGAGGATTCTTTCCATCGATGATGACGGGCAAGAGAACATTTTCCTCCGCTGTGAGTGTGGGCAATAAATTGAAAAACTGGAAAACAAAACCGACGTTATGACGGCGAACCAGCGTGGCTTTGTGTTCCGAAAGTTTTGCCAGAGATTGTTCCGCAAGGGTGATGTTTCCTTCTGTGGGGGTATCCAATCCGCCGAGCAAATGCAGCAAGGTAGATTTTCCACTCCCTGATGGCCCCATAATGGCCACAAATTCGCCCTCTTCAACTTGAAAGTTTACTCCTGTTAGTGCGTTGACCAGATGTTGCCCTAATTTATATTGCTTCCGTAAATCCTTGGCTTCCAGGACAGGCATGGTTTTCTCCTAATTGATACGATCATTATGAATTAGCACTTCACCGTTGTGCCCATTCACAGTAACAAGAGTTCGGTCTTGCAGTTGGGTTGCGCCTGCTACCGATACAACAGCAGGGATATTATATTCGCGAGCAACGATCGAACTGTGGGAAAGCAAGCCGCCTGACTCGGCCACCACAGCGCCCGCGCGGGCAAAGAGCGGCGTCCAACCTACGTCAGAATAAGGAATTACCAGCACATCACCCTGCTGGACTTTGTTGAAATCCTTTATGCCGCGCACCACCGCAACTTTGCCTGTGTAGTGACCAATCGAGGTCGGCACACCGACCAATTTTTCTTGGGATGGATCCTCGATAGGCGGCGGATCGTCGCCATAAATGACAGAGGGCAAGGCGATATGCTCAAATCTTCTGATGTCTTTCTTGTGTTTTGCAACAATTTCCCGCGCGTCGATGTTGGTATGCTCACCGGTTACCAGTTGGCGAATTTCAGTGTCATAAAGATAGAATACATCCTGGGGATCATCCAACAGATCGTGCCGGACCAGATGTTCGCCGAGCGCAAGGTAATAGTAACGGAACAGTCCATAACCATACGTGTAGGAAGAGCTGATTTGTTCCCGTAGCAGGCGAAAATCCCGTGCGCGGCGATAGAATAAACCGACACTCATGCGCTGCGACCCCTTCAACCGTAAATCGGAAAACCGGATCTTCGCGTCTGAGGTTGTTGCTGTAGGTGTAAAGTTCACGACCAAATCCAGTACCAAGTCTGGTGTCTCGCGCCAGGGGGTGGCAGAGAAATCGTTGCCGTTGTCGCTAAATTGGCCGAAGCGCTCCAGGAAATTTGAAACTTCCTGCTGGAACCCTTCAATTCCGGATAGTTCCAAGAATCCTGCATAGGTGCTTTGTCGTATCTCTTCTTGAATGACTTCATCAAGGGCTACGAATTTTTTGTGCAGGGCATGTAAATGAAAGTTTGGATCGTAATCACTTATCTCAGGCAATTCCGCTACCAGGTTGAACTGCGAAAAATCTACCCCCATTTTCTTAAGCTGATTACTTAGAACGCGGTTGTACATCATCATCAGTAGAGGACCAACGATGTTGTAATAAGCCGCGCTCTGTACAATGTCGAACAGTCTGTCGATCTCTTCGAGCAATTGCGGGGCATCCAACTGGCTTGCACGCCGGTAATCGGTCGCATCAAATTGCTGGCGAATTTGCTTCAAGGCTTTGCGCATTTTTGGCTCAAAGAACCATTTATCCACGAAGAAAATCAACAGGTTGGGAAGGCGCAAGAGCGTCTTGGGAGTAGGCCTCATAGAGGGTTTGTTCGCGCCAGGGGGAACAAGGCCCATCAAGGTTTCAACAGAATCGGCTGGCATTCCCACTTCTTGAAATATCTGGCCCAAGGTACCCATATTGAAGTAGACACGATAATAGAATGGCCTGGCCAGGTCTTCAGGTTTTACCGCCGTTCTCCCTACCATCTCAGTCACCAGCCGGACCCACATGGAACAGACCAGGGGAATGTTGACGGAGCCGATTAGGGGTTTGATCACGCCCGGCAGCATTTCCTTCGAAATATGATTTGAATATACGTTGTGACGGTTGAGCGTGGTAATTTCACGTACTTGCAACCAGTAAAGGTTATCCCCATCATAGGCCCATTCCAGATCCACATGGGATTTGAGCTTTTCTGCAATCATGCGCGTTTCAGCAACCACCTGGTCTATAAGGGTTGTTGGGATTTTCTCAGATTCTGATTGGACGATATACGTGCCCCATTTATTGATCCAGCGATAGGGTGTGACGCCGCTTTGGACCAACGCATCGCCCGACCCTTCAACTGCTTCCACGACAACTTCATCCGCCCCGGTGACAGGGTTGCGGCTCAAAGCTACACCCGCGCAGACAGGGGCGATCATCTCTTGAATGATGACCGCCATAAAGAGTTCACTCGTCGAAATCTCGTGTTTTTCCAGATAAGATTGGACGTTTTTCGATTTTACTGTTCCCCAAATGGCCCAGACCGACTGGAAGATATTATCCACACCTTGCACGTTGAGCACGGATTTAAACTGCCCGGCAAAGGAACGTTCCAGACTGTCCTCGATATTGGCCGAGGAGCGAACTGCGTAGAGCGCCTCGGAGTTCAGAGTGTGTGAAAGTTCCCGCTGCAATTCCTCCACCAGTTTCACATCATCGCCGAGATAACGCCGATAAGCCTCCCAAGTCACAACATAGGTTTTGGGGATCCGAACGCCGATTTCAGCCAAACGGCGAAGGTTTAAGGCCTTGTTTCCAATGGATTTGGGTAGTCCCTGACCATTAAGATCAACTAAGTGTCTCATTTTCCCTTCCAGAATTCAGGAAATCACTTTATTTCAACGCGAAAGAATTTCGCAATCTTCAACATACCGCGCCCCATTGGGTTGGATTTTAAATTGCCCAACCCATACTCGATATACTTACCTTCTTTTTTATATTTCATTGCAGTATGGTATTCGGGAAGCATAGCGAGGAGGAACAAAATATTGACTGCAACAGCATAAAAGATGTGAGCCAAATCACCCTCCGTGCGCCACCATAACCAGGGGATAAGCAACCAGAGCCAGGACAGGCTGGCAACGATCATGTTGCGGAACACCAGCATACCCAGCAGCAGGCCAGCAATGGGCGTAACCAGCACTGCCAGCCAGTCAATGACAAACAAGCCACCCATGATTGCTGAGAAACCAGAGCCGCCATGGAAACGATGGTAGATCGGCCAAACATGACCCATCAATCCGAAGATTGCGGCTAGAAGGAAATAAGCAGTATGCTCTGGGAAATAGAGCTTGAAAAACAGTGTTGGTAAAAATACTTTTAGGATGTCGATAGTGCTAACCACCATCCCGGCCTTGGGTCCGATTATTGAACTGACCGAGTTTGCTCCGATGGATAAAACCTTATAACTTTCGTCCGATCCATCGACAGGAATTTCATGGTCAGTTACATTTTGCTTTCCAGATGTCCATAAATACGTGACAACCCGTGCAAATGAAATGGAACCGAGGAGATAAGATACGATAGCACACAGGATTGCAATGCTAGGATTCATGATTCTCTCCTCCAATGTAGTGTATTATGGAATTTTGTCAGGCTTTGGCTTCAAATTCGTTGCTTCGCAAGAATGTAGCTCTCTTAATCAGGACGGGGGATGTCTCAAAGTGTTACAATTTTTAATAAATCAAAACCCTCAAAGCACCTCGAGTTCCAAGGAACTAATTTTACTATCTTTTGTGGATAATATTGGCCCTCCGCTCCGAAGAAAATCACTTTTTCGAATGCGAAAACCGGGATATAATTTCTCCAAATCTTATAATTGATGTCTAAAATCACTTAGCTTTCAATAAAATAAGAAAGGATGTGGATAAATGGAAGCCTTATTGTGGTTGGTCGTTGTTGTATTTTCAGGTTTGCTGGGGGTATTATTTGTTCAATACCTTTCTGTTCACCCTCTTCAAATGAGTTTTTACCTTATTGCTACATGTGTGGTTCTCTTCACATTGATTGTAATTCTGAAAGTCGGTTTTCAACGGACATCACTCTTGATTGCGCTTCTCACATCTTTGGGTGCATTTGTGGTAGGCCACCTTTCGATGACGAAGGTCATTCTGGCACGAGAAGACCCGAGACCAATACCTGAATTGACTAGAGAGCCTGGCGATCCGGGATTGGGTCATACTGCGGTCGTTTATTTCACCCACGGCGAGCCCGAAACGTATAATCCCATTGGATGGATAAACCAATTCAATGAATTCGATGAACAAGGCATTGATTTCATTCCAATGTTTGCACGACCTTTTTTCTTTAATGCGCTCAGAAATAAATATCTCGAGGTCGGTAAGAGCGACCATCGGAAAATGCACTACCAAATGATTGCAAGGCTCGAAGAGGCCTACCGGGCCGAAGGAGACGCTACAACAAAGTTTTATCTTTCTTTTTTAGACGATAACCCCAGGCCAGACGCTGCAGCTATCCAAGCTCTCAACGAGGGCGCCAGTAAAATTATCGTAAGCGAGGTTTTCCTTACAATATCAAATCACACTGCAGAGGGAGAGCATCAGATCAAAGAACTAAAGATCGAAGAAACCTTTGGTATCCCAGTGGAATTTACTGGTCCTTTATACGGCTCTCAGACCTTAAAAAGTATGTTTGTACAAAGGGCTAATGCAAACATTGGTGATACGGAAAAATCCAAAGTGGGGATTCTACTTGTAGGTCACGGCCAGCCTGACGAATGGGATGCGGAGTGGCCGACAGAAACTGAGCAGGAACTTGGCTTTCGGCATGATGTGCTGGCCATGTTAGCAACCGACGGCTATCAGCCTGACAATCTAAGCTTGGCCTGGATGGAATTCAAAGAGCCCAAACCCGCAGAAGTAGTGACACAATTTCTCCAGAACGGTGTTGAGAAAATCCTTTTTTTCTCAGCTGCCATCAGTGCCGACGCCATTCACAGTCAATATGATATTCCTGAGCTGGTTAATGCGGCAGAGTATCCTGAAGGCTTCCCTGTAATTGATCTGGGTGCCTGGAATGACGACCCCGTTGTGATTCGGGCTATTAAGGAGAAAATAGATTCACTCATGGAGTGATCAGAGTATAAGTAAAATCACGGTCGTAAATTAATTTAAATGCAATTACCAACCGCGCAATTTCGTTGGCTTCACCCGGATCGCAACCGAATATTCCCGGCTGAATTCTTCTAGGGTCATATCCAGGCCTGCGATGCCTGTCTCGTATTTCTCGAAATAGGCAGGGATTTCGTGCGCAGGGGGCACGTCGGTATCGATCTCCGCTACCCCGAGGAAGACGATCACATTTTCATCGGCCTTCGCATCCGTGTTGAAATGTAGCGCAACGTTGGGGTACTGCTTCACATGGGCTACTTTGTGTGCATCTGGTTCACTGAAAATTAAAAAGGAGTCATCCTCCCAGATGAACCAGACCGGTCTGGGCTGCGGGGTCAGGTCCGCGCCAACGGTAATAAACCAGATGAAGTATTCCTGCTCGAGATGTCGTTTTACTTTTTGTCCGAATTCGGTCGTGAAGTCGATCATTTGAACTCCAATCTATCGATGAGGGTTTAATCAATCAATGCTTTAACCCTCTGTAGTACTTTCACCATAAGATCCTCCGGCAAGGCACAGGCTTTTTCGGCCTTGTGCGCTCGCCAGTCCAGGCTCTTGACCTGATCCGAAAGGATCACCCCGCTGACTGGCAATCCCTCGGGGATCGCCACTTCAAAGGGGTAGCCCTTCACCTGGCTGGTAACCGGACAGAGCAGCGACAGCCCCACTTTCCCGTTGTAAGATTTCGGGCTTAAAACAAGAGCAGGACGACGCCCCGCCTGTTCGTGTCCTGCCTGCGGATTGAAGGTGATCCAAACCACATCGCCGCTTTCGGGAACATACGCCATGTCACCAAGCCTCGTTCCCAACGGGTTCGCCCGTGCCAACCGAAGCGTGCAGATTTTCCGGTTTGACGTTTGCGAGCAATTCTTCAAGAGTTGGGGCATCTTCTTGAGCTGGCTGGATGATGAGTTTACCGTCTTCCAACGTCAGTTCAATGTCAGTGCGATACTCCAAACCGACTTCCTTGATAAAGGATTTCGGGATGCGCACCGCATAACTATTGCCCCATTTTTGAATGGTAGTTTTCATGGTCAGTTCTCCTGTATCTACAATGATGATACATCTAAGATGAAATTTTGGCAAGGGATCGAAAGCGCCATCAAGGGGGATTGCTGAAATTGGTATGATTATTTAATGGGATAAATCCTTAAAACCACCTGGAAATCGGAGTAATTAGTCATATTTCATCCATGACCAACATCACTTGCATTGTACGGGCTTGCACAATAAAATCTATATAACGGACAAAAATTACCTTTATTGCAAGTGAGGATCCCATGCAAATTACCCGCCAAGCCGACTATGCCGTTCGCGCAGTGCTCCATCTAGCCCGCATCAATGGGAACCAACGCGCTGCTACTAGCCAGGTAGCGCAAGCACAGCACATCCCGCCATCCTTTTTGGCGAAAATCATTTCCCAGCTCTCGATCGCTGGATTACTGCACACCTCCCGTGGTGCGCGTGGCGGCGTGACGCTGGCCCGCGAGCCCAAAGCCATCACGTTGCTCGAAGTCATCGAAGCGATTGATGGCCCCATCATGCTCAATGAGTGCGTGGGTGATGGCAGTACATGCACATTTGATGAGGATTGCCCGCTGCGTCCCGTGTGGTGCGAGGCGCAAAAGGAATTGGTGACACGTTTGCAGAGCACGAATTTCCAACAATTGCTCGAACAAAGCACGGTTGCTGCCTAAAATATGGTAGTTCGATAGTTATTTTCCTCCCGATATAACCGACCGGGAGGAATTGATTCTGTATTAGAATAGGGGCAAGATGGATAGAAAACACTCTCTCATTTATCTTATAAGTTTAGTCACGTTACTTTTGGTCCTGGCGTGTGTGACAACTCCCGCGGTCCCAACGCAGCAGCCAGAGCAACCAGTGTCAACTACTAACCCGGACATGTTTTCCACCATGGTCGCGGAGGCAGCCGGTGCTTTGATGACACAGACGGCGGAGACGGCCCCTCTTTTGCCTTCCCCTGTCCCAACCGAATCGCTGGCTACTGAGACGCCCCTCCCGACTGCGACAGAGACACCGGTTACTTCGCTATCGGGAACAGCTCTCTCTCAGTTGGAGGATGGTTCCACGCAGTTTATCGACAACGTAGCCGGTGTCAAATTGACGATACCGCCCGGCTGGGTGACCGTGCGCCTGAACGAGCCGGAATATCTCCAGGTCTGGTCGCTCACTGTGGAAGATCCCGTTTTGCAGCATGGCCTGGAGGGTATCCAAAACCTTGACCCAGCCACATTCCGGCTGCATGCCTTCAACACGAAACCGGACTATGTCTATGCTGGGGAAGGGAGCCGGATAAACGTCGTCTTCACCAGGGATGATGTGCGTACACTGGAGCAGGTTGCGGAGGAAGAGAAACAGCCCCAGGTCTTTACGGATTATGCCTTGATTTCGTCAGAGTTTCAGGTCAGGCCGGATAGCCTTGAGCTTTTCGTCATCGAAGAACAGTGGCAAGGAACTTCCTCCACAAATGAATCGGTCATGATCTATTACAAAGGTGTCACCTTCAAGGTGCCAGCGGGGACGGTAGCGGTCGATCTATTCGTACCTTTGGATATCAAACACGAAGTGGTACCCGCGTTTGACCAGATGGTCGAGCAAATGGTGTTGTTCACACCCTGAACCAGGAACAGTTTGGTAAATTTTCAGCCTCCCGACGTATAATAGCCGGGAGGATTTTTTCATGAAAGATTAGCTGGTCAGGGGTCTCACCTGTGCCTGCGCACGGTGCGGGCAGACCCCTGACCAGCTAGGAAGAAAACAAGGAGTGAACATGTCCGGTCCACGCGAAGTCCGCGCGCCGCGCGGCGCACAACTGACTTGCAAGAACTGGTTGATCGAGGCCCCCTATCGTATGATCCAAAACAATCTCGACCCACAGGTGGCAGAGAAGCCCGAAGCGTTGGTCGTGTACGGGGGACGGGGGCAGGCCGCTCGTTCGTGGGAGGCGTTCGATGCCATCTTGGAGAGTCTTAAAAACTTGGAAGAAGACGAGACGTTGCTGGTCCAGTCTGGCAAGCCGGTCGTCGTTTTCAAATCCCACAGGGACGCGCCCCGGGTGCTGATCGCCAACTCCAACCTGGTCCCGCACTGGGCCACCTGGGAGCATTTCGACGAACTGGCCAAGAAGGGGCTGATCATGTATGGCCAGATGACGGCCGGATCGTGGATTTATATCGGCACGCAGGGGATTTTGCAGGGCACCTACGAGACCCTGGCAGCCCTGGCGCAGCAGCGCGGGTGGAGTTCGCTCAAAGGCAAGTTCGTGCTCACCGCCGGGCTGGGCGGCATGGGCGGCGCGCAGCCGCTGGCCATCACCATGAACGAGGGCGTGGGGCTGATCGTGGAAGTGGACAAGGATCGGGCCGAACGGCGGCGCGCGATCGGGTATGTCGATATGGTGGTGGATACGCTCGAAGAGGCGATGACGCTCGTCGAA
>CAZLOC010000080.1:0-6103 GCA_964560935.1 uncultured Anaerolineaceae bacterium
ATGATAGGCTTTTTCCCACTCGTTACGCGCTTCATAGGCCTGTGCAAGTTTTTGTAAGATAGGGGGGATTTCGCCCGGGTTTTCCCTCGACAAGTGGTCCTGGAGAAAATCACGAAAAAGATGATGGTAGCGTACCCAACCACTCTCGATACCGACTGGTTGAGTAAAAAGATTGTTCTGGATGATGGCGTTTATCCAGCGATGCCAATCTTTCCGCTGGGGATAAAGCTCTCCAAAAACATCTTCACACAAGGTGACGTCAAATTCCTCAAGCAGAGAACTTCGCAAGAGAAAAAAGCGGATGTCTTCCGGTTGTTGGTTGAGAACCTGTTCTCCAAGGTAATCGAACAGATCAACACCCGCTGCGCGCGCGACCTGCAACCTGTCTGCCATTCCTTGTGCGATACCCAGGCTGGAGAGTTGCAGACCGGTGATCCAGCCCTCTGTGTCATTGACCAGTTCCTGAGCGGTTTCTTCGGAAAGATGAATATTATAGTTCTGCGTAAAAAGCGCCTGGATTTCGTCAGCGCGAAAAGCCAGAGCGCTAAAATCCAAACCTCCGACCATGTCTCTGGCTACCATCAGAGTTAATCCTGGCAACTTTGGCAACACGCGCGAGGATATTACCAGATGACAATTCTCATCTACAAGTTGAATAAAGCGACTTAAGAAGTTCTGAATAACAGGGATATCACTGATTAGGTGGTAATCATCCAAAACCAGGACAAAGTGCTGAGGAATATGACCATAAATTTCATTGACAAGTGGAACCATCAACTGTTCCATCCCCTCATCAAGGGAAGTAAGATCATTGAGGGCCGCCTTGGCCTGAATCCCAAACCCGGGAAATCGTTCTGCCAGAGCCTCGATGAAATATGCTGCGAATCGTTGCGGGTTCTGGTCTAGTGGGTCAAGAGATAACCAACAGAACGGCAGATCGCTATGGTAGCTCAGGTCGATCAACAAGGAAGTTTTTCCATACCCAGCTGGAGCAGAGATCAGGATCAGTTTTTTATCCAGGACATCATATACCAGTTCCAGCAGACGTGGCCGTGTCAGCAATTCCTCACGCCGTCTGGGAACCACAACTTTTGTGTGGCTGGTTGGGATTTTCTCGGGTTTTTCCATTTCTGTGGTTAATTCTGACACAAAAAGTACAAAAATTGAAGGTCTTCTGGTGCTATTTATAAACCAATTTCACCCTTTGTAGTTGACCAATGCGCTGCTTTATCATGGCTCTTTATCAACTTCGCCATCAACGCCAGCCAAATATCCTCACTGGGGTTGAGTTAGGTGCGCCAGAACTGCGACCAACAAGTGAGGTGAGCAACAAAGTATAATGCAAGTAATCTAATTGGAGTGAAGAGAACAACCATGCAACAGACATGGGATCGACTGAAATCACGGATGCCCTCTGATATTATATGGTGGCTTGTTGTCGCCCTCGGCATCGTATTGCGCGTGCGGCAGTACCTTTTAAACCGCTCTCTGTGGGAAGACGAAGCCAGCCTGGCGATGAACCTGGTCAATCGCAGCTTTAGCGAACTAACCCAGTTACTGGATTACCATCAAGCGGCGCCGATCGGCTTTTTGTTCATTGAGAAACTTTCCATCAATTTTTTTGGGAACCATGACTACATCTTGCGGCTCTTCCCGTTATTTGCAGGCATCCTGGCTACTTACCTGATCTACAGAATCGCCCGCGCCTCTTTCGGGATGGCAGGCTTGTTTGCTGTTTTCATCTTTGCCATCAGTTGGTGGTTGGTTTATTATTCTTCCGAACTCAAGCAATATTCCAGTGACGTTATGGTTGCGTTGTTGCTGGTTTTTCTGGCTGGCAACTGCCTCAAAGAAAAGGGGCAGGCTAAAAATTTCCTATTGTTAGGCATTGTAGGAACGCTCACGATATGGGTTTCTCATCCGTCCATTTTTATCCTGGCAGGGATCGGACTGGTGCTGGTTCTCACAAAATTCACTCGAAAAGAATACGCGCCCTGGGTGTGGATACTTGGCCTGGGCATCGGGTGGTTGGTCAGTTTTGGGATAGATTATCTGGTCTCTTTGCGAAATATTGTCGCGGACGAATATCTAATCGACTACTGGCGTAAAGCTTATGTCCCTTTGCCTCCCTGGAGCGATAAGGGTTGGTTCGTCAGCACCTACTATTCTTTCTTGTTCCTTGCCTTTCACAGGGCTGATAACGTGATGGCTTTTGTCACTCTGGTTTTGAGTTCGATCGGTGCTCTAACCATCTTGATCAGGGATTGGAAGATCGCCTTGCTGGTATTCTCCCCCTTTGTCATGGTAGTGATCGCTTCTGCATTACAAAGGTATCCTCTCAAAGACCGGTTCATGCTATTCCTCATTCCATTTGTGTTGTTGTTAATGGCTGAGGGTTTTCGTGGAATCTATTGGCTTGTTGCCAGATGGAAGCCCAACTTTGCTGGAGTCTTCAGTGGAATATTAGCTCTGGCGGTGGTCTGGCAGGTAGCGCCGGTCACATATGAGAAAGCAATTTCAGGTGCGAGAGAAAACATCCGTCCCGTCATTGAATACGTGGCGGAAAACAGAATACAAGATGATATTGTATATATCTTCCATAGAACGGATCCTGTGTATCATTACTATGCTCCTTTCTATGGCCTGAATACGGGCAATATTATGATTGGTGTTTACGATCCCAGGAAGAGAGTAGCTTTGCAAAACTTCGAGGACGATGTGGACAGACTCATAGGAAAGAACAGAGTCTGGTTCATTTTTTCCGGGATCATCGATTGTGTGGAATGCGAAGGGGAAGACACACAAGCCTTTTATCTTGAACACATCAACAAGTTTGGTATCATCCTCGATAGCTTCGATGGTTCAGGCGCGAATGCATATCTGTATGATCTGAGTCCATAACATTTCCCCCGTGAAGATTTTTTCGGAATTTGAAAAGGCGGTTGAAAACCACAGGGGTTAAGGATAACTCGCTGTCTCGCCGATGATCTCCCAACTACGCTGTGCGGCTATTGTGCGCAATTTTTCATCGGGATAGACCGCCACGGGGTGTTCGGCGTGTTCGAGCAGGGGAATATCGAGGACAGTGTCGCCGTAGGCAAAATCGACTCGATCCACCCCCAGGCGAGAAAGCACTTGCTCAATCTTTTTTTCATCCGCAACCAGTTCACCCGCGATGCGCACGCGTCCATCCAAAAATTCGACAGGTGTGCCGATCGCCTGTGCGCCGATGCGTTTTGCGAAAGCCTCTACGGCCGGTTGGTATACACTGCTGGCAATGTAGACCTGCGAACCATTTTCGATGTGCTGCAATAATCGGCCGATCACATCTTCATGACGTTTCTTCCACAAGTCTTTTTCCACGACCCATTCTGCGACTTTGTTGAATTTCTCCGGGGTAACTTCCTTCAGCAGAGCAAGACTATCAACCATTAAACCCTGTCCCCACTTTTGCCAATCGATCAGCTTGCTTTTCGCCATAAAATAAGATGGCAGCATACCTGCCATGTACAGGTTTGCCTGCCATTTGCTCTGGTTGTGCCGCACCCAGTCCACCAATCCCAACACCGGTGAGCCGGTGGTCAACGTACCCATCAAGTCCGAAACAACGATCATAAGGCCTCCATTGGATTGAAGGGATTATAGCATTGCCGGTGATAAAATACCTGCATGGGCATCCTGTATCTCGTTGCCACCCCCATCGGAAACCTGGAAGACATGTCTCCACGCGCTGTGCGGGTTCTACGTGAAGCCGCCTTGATTGCGGCGGAAGATACCCGCCACACCGGGGTACTGCTCAAGCATTTTGAGATTGGAACAAAACTGACCAGTTATTTCGAGCACAACAAACTTCAAAAGATCGACCTTATCCTCTCCAGGCTCGCAGATGGGGATGTGGCGGTCGTCTCGGACGCGGGCACACCTGCCATCAACGACCCCGGCTACGAACTGGTCAAAGCAGCCCTCGCTTCGGGCTATGACGTTCGGCCTGTTCCAGGTGCATCGGCCCCCATCGCCGCCCTGACCGTCTCCGGCCTGCCCACCGATAGCTTCCTGTACCTGGGCTACTTGCCCCACAAGGCGGCTGAGCGCCGTAAATTCGTAGGGCGAATTGCCAATTCGCCTTACACACTCATCTTTCTGGAATCCCCCTATCGCATCGTCGAAGCGCTTGAGGACCTTCTCTCCGAACTCGGCGACCGGCAGATTTGCGTGGCGCGCGAGATGACCAAGATGTTCGAAGAGTACTGGCGCGGCACAATCAGCGGGGCGCTGGAATATTTCAGGTCACAACCTGCAAGAGGGGAATTCACACTGGTTGTCAGCGGGGGACAAAATGTGGTACAAAGGTGGACGGAATCCGAGCTCGAGGCCGCGATCCGCTCGGCAACGGAAGCAGGCAAAAGGTCCAGAGAGATCGCAGCGGAACTGGCGGAGCAGTCCGGTTGGAGTAAGAAGGAGATTTATCAGAAGATCGTCAGCCCCTAATCCACTTTAGAAATACTGGAGGTTTTAATGTTAGTTCGTTGGTTGATCTTTATCCATGTTTTAGCGTCAATTACTTTTTTCCTGGCGCACGGGACGTCGGCCGCCATGGCCTTCCAATTGCGGAAAGAGACGAATATCGAGCGCATCCGCGCTATGCTCGATCTGTCGGGAACGACCATCATGTTGCTGTTTGGGTCATTTTTGCTGATGGGTGTCACCGGCCTGATCATGCCTTTTCTTATCAAAATCTGGAGTAAGGGCTGGGTATGGCTATCAATTGTTTTGATGGTGTATGTTGTCTTGCACATGGGCTTGCAAAATGATAGAACGTACAAAACCTTGCGCAAACTGGTTGGCTTGCCTTACATGCAGGGATCGAAAGAATTGCCCCCTGAGCCGCCTGCCAGTGATGAGGAAATCCTGGCGCACATTCGCAAGATCAGTGTGCATCAATTGGTGATGGTGGGCTACGTGATCCCGGCCATTGTATTGTGGTTGATGGTGTTCAAGCCGTTTTAGGTAAGAGTTACAATTCAACAAAAAATGCGAAGGAGCTACCTCTTTCGCATTTTTTCTGGGAAGGTCTATGAAGAGAATTCAACAAGATTTCATCACTGGCGCGCGCGACACGCTCCCCATCCTGCTTGGCGTGGTGCCCTTCGCAACCATCTGCGGTGTGGCCGCCGTCAGTGTGGGCTTGACACCCCTTGAAGCAATTGGCATGAATTTCATTGTCTTTGCCGGAGCATCGCAATTGGCCGTCTTTCAATTGATGAGTATTGGCAGTCCCTGGCTCATCATGGTGTTGACTGCCTGGGTCATTAATATGCGCTTTACGATGTACAGCGCCGCCCTGGCGCCCTATCTGCAAAAGGAGCCGCTCCCCCGCAAATCCCTGTTTGCTTATATGCTCTCGGACCAGGCTTTTGGTGTCACCATGAGTCGCTTCTCGAACCAGGTGCCATCTAGCCCGGCCTGGTACTATTATGGTTCAGCTGCCATTATCTGGGTGACCTGGATTCTCTGCGCCATTGTAGGGGCCTTGTTAGGCACGCTGGTGCCTGAGAGTTGGGGGTTTGACTTTGCCTTTCCGCTCAGTTTCATGGCGTTGATGTTCGCGGCGCTCAAGGACCGCCCAAACGTGGTTGCCGCCTTGGTCGGTGGGACGACCGCTGTGCTGGCGAAAGGCTTGCCCTACAATCTCGGCCTGGTGGTGGCGGCGTTGCTGGGGATTGCTTCCGGGATGCTGGCCGAGTCCCTGCGCCAGCCTGCCAGGGAAGGGGCCATCCAATGAGCGCTTTTTCTATTTGGTCACTCTTTGTTTTTCTTGGGCTGGGCACTTTCCTGTTGCGCCTATCGTTCATTTACTTATTTGGCAAAGTGGAGATGCCGGACTGGCTGCGCCGCGCCCTGCGCTTTGTGCCTGCTTCCGTTTTGGCAGCGCTGGTCTTCCCTGCCCTGACGTATCCCGCCGGGATACTCGACCTCTCGCTGGGCAATGTCCGCTTGCTGGCTGGCCTGGGTGGGGCGCTGGTGGCCTGGAAAACCAAAAATATCTTGTGGACGATCGTTGTGGGGATGATCCTGTTCTGGATCCTGCAAGCGTTATAAAAAA
>CAZLOC010000080.1:6203-12174 GCA_964560935.1 uncultured Anaerolineaceae bacterium
AACCCGCGCCTGATGTTGCAGGACTATCCTCCGGCCATCAAGGAAGTTGTCCCGCCCAAAACGGAGCAGGAGAAACGTCTCTCGACCTGGCTGGGATTGCCATTCATCCTGGTGCTATTTCTCTTCCCGATTTACGCGACTTTTGTCTTCCAAGCGCAGACTGGCGGCGAGGCAGGCTTCCTGTCGCTGTGGCTGTACGCCTTCGGGATCGCCTTCGCCTTCAACCTGTGGGACTGGCTGGTGCTGGACTGGCTGATCTTTTGCACCCTCACGCCCAAAGGGTTCGTCATCCCCGGCAGCGAGGGGCACCCGGCTTATAAAGACTACTTCTTCCACTTCCGTGGCTTCCTGATCGGGACGGTCTTCAGCGCCGTGATGGGACTGATCGCAGCCGGGATCGTAGCAATTTTTTAGGATGGCCGAAAACCGCCGCCGCGCCCGTGACCTGGGGCTTGCTCCCGGCATTCTGCCGCCCGGTCCCCTGAACGTGATCACCGATGTGACAGGCGTCAAAGTCGGGCATTTCACCTTGATCGAAGGCGGTGACATCCGTACAGGCGTGACCGCCATCCTGCCGCACGGGGGAAACCACTACCAGGACAAAGTCCCGGCGGGGTTGGCGGTCGGCAACGGATTCGGGAAACTGATGGGGTCCACGCAATTGATCGAGCTGGGAGAGCTCGAGACGCCCATCCTGCTGACCAACACGCTCTCCGTCCCGCGTGCGGCCGAAGCGTTGATAGACTGGACACTCTCCCAACCCGGCAACGAAGACGTTATATCGGTCAACCCCATCATCGGCGAGACCAACGATGGCAAATTAAATAACATCCGGGCGCGTGCGCTGACGGTCGAGCATATGCGCAGGGCGCTCGAGAATGCCAGGGGAGGCCCGGTCGCGGAAGGCTGCGTTGGGGCGGGGACAAGCACCGTCTGTTTCGGCTGGAAAGGGGGCATTGGGAGCAGTTCACGGGTCCTGCCGGGTGCGCAGGGAGGCTATACCGTCGGCGCGCTGGTGCAGTCCAATTTCGGGGGCCTGCTGCAAATGGACGGGGTTCCGGTCGGGAAATTGCTGGCAAACGAAAGTGCGTCGCACCTTCTTCGAATGGATCAATCCAATCGAGAAAAGTCTGCCGATTTAACGGAGAAAATCCACCCGTCAGGTGCGACGTACCACTGGGCAGACGGCTCGATCATGATCGTCCTCGCCACGGATGCGCCGCTCTCGGACCGCAACCTGACCCGTCTCGCCCACCGCGGGCTGGCCGGTCTGGCGCGCACGGGCGCAGACATGAGCAACGGCTCGGGGGATTACGCCATCGCCTTCTCGACACACGAGGGGGTGCGGCGAACGCCAGAAAGACGGAAGCAAACCTGGGCCTATCCCGAAGCGCCGAATGAGGCTATGTCACCGCTATTCCAGGCGGCCATCGAGTGCACCGAGGAGGCCATCTACAATTCCCTGACGATGGCGACCAGGATGAAGGGCTATCGAGGAGTTACAGTGGAAGCACTACCGCTGGAAAAGATCAAAGCACAGCTACGGAGGTTCCGCGAATGAACCGTCTCTATTTCGTCCGCCACGGCGAGGGACAGGACAACGTGGCTAGGCAATATTCCTGCAAACTCATAGACAATCCGCTCTCGGAACGGGGTGTCTTGCAGGCGCAGCAAACTGCCGAATATCTGGCCAGCAAATCTATCGACGAGGTCTACAGTTCGCCGATGAAACGCGCTGCCGAGACCGCTCGAATCATCGCGGCGCGCCTTGGCAAAGAGCTGGCCATCCTGGAGAATTTCCGCGAACTGGATGTCGGGGACCTGGAAGGCCAGTTTTTCAGCGCTGAGAATTGGGAATTCTATCTCGGCATTACAAACGAGTGGCTTGCGGGGAACGTGGAGGTTGCTTTTCCCGGTGGGGAGAATCATGTAGTCCTGTGGGAACGCTGGCGGAGCGGGCTGCTGCAGATCCTGGCCGGGAAAACCGGGCGGAACATCCTACTGGTTGCCCATGCCGGGATCTTCACGGCAACGCTCAAGGATGTATGCTCCGACGTGGATATGAACTGGTTGATGAATGCCGGATGCTACAACTGTTCCATCACGGAATTAGAGATCGAAGTACTGAACGGCCAGCCACAGGGTAAACTGATCGCCTGGGCTGCTCACGAGCACCTGAGCGGGGAGGCCCTGAGTCTGGTACCCGGCATCCCGCCAGCGGAGTCGCTGGGGGATTCAGGGTCATAACATTGGAGAGGGCATGCCAAAGATCAGCCTGGCCGAACGCCTCTACAACTGGACTGAAACACTTGTTATGGACCTTGTTCCCCAAAGGAATGTCGGCCCGCTGTTCAAATGGATTTTCAAGCTCCCCATCCTGCAATACAGGCTCGGCCTGGGCTGGATGATCGGGCGTTACATCCTGCTGCTGACCACTACCGGGCGGGTGAGCGGACTGCCCCGTCACACGCCGCTCGAATACCTCTACGACTGCGAAGGTGACCGCTACCGCGTGGCCGCCGGCTGGGGCGGGAACACGGACTGGTATCGCAATCTTCTCGCCGACCCGCACGTCACAGTGCAGGTGGGACGCAGGAAATTCGCTGCCCTGGCCGAGCCTGCCCCGGACGAGGAAGTGGCCCGCTACATGATGGACGTTTCCCAGCGCCACCCGCGCATGGATCGCGTCTGGAACCGCTGGTCCGACCGGCCCGTGGATGGCACGTTCGAGAGCTATGTTTACGCGGCGCGGTTTTTCCCGTCGGTGTGGTTGGTGCCGGGGAAGTAGCCCCCACCCGGCCTCCCCCAAATCCGACGAAGAAAAATTTCGATGTCGATCTGACGTTCAAATCGTCGTATTTGGGGGAGGTGGCCGGTAGGCCGGTGGGGGCCGAGAGTTACCTGTACGCGGCAAGGTACTTCCCGTCAGTGTGGCTGACGCCAATAAGGCAGGAAATATGGGAACAAAAAACATCGAAGTGACTCACAACCCCGAGGAACACCGCTTCGAACTCACTGTAGACGAACACCTGGCCGTGCTCGATTACATTATGATGGGGAATATCATTATCTTCACGCATACCGGCGTCCCGCCTGAGATCGAGGGAAGTAACTCGGGTGTTAAATTGGTCGAAACCGGCCTGGCGTACGCCAGGGGGAACGGGCTAGGGGTCAGGTCGAAGTGCTGGTTTGTGAGCAAATACCTCCGGCGGCATCCGGAGTATCAGGATTTGGTGAGGTAACTGGAACCGCTGGTCCGACCGGCCGGTGGACGGGAGTTTCGAGAGTTATGTATACGCGGCGCGCTTCTTCCCGTCGGTGTGGTTGGCCCCCACCCGGCCTCCCCCAAATACGACAATATAAACGCTGAGTTGGCATCATAAATTTCTCTTGTCGGATTTGGGGGAGGTGCCCGATAGGGCGGAGGGGGTCGAGAGTTATGTATACGCGGCGAGGTTCTTCCCATCGGTGTGGTTGCAGCCAGTGGAGGCAAAAAATAAGTAGACAACATTTGATACAATCAACTTGTTATAAATTAATCTATGTATCTTTTGGAATAAAGTATGTATCCTATCAAAACTCAAATCACAATAGAGAATTTTATAAAGTGGGTCAAATCCGAATCAAGCACGTCGACAGCTAGAGCTTATGCCAATGCGATGCGGTTTTTCTCTAAGTCGCTCAAGAATAGGGGAATATTATTGACAAGTAATCTAGAAAATTTATCGACTGACTGGCTATCATATTTTGCTGAGGATATTAAGACAAAATCAAAATCAACTCAGAGACAATATTTAACGGCAGTAATTCAATGGTACAAATTTGTAGCTAGGGAGTATTCTCAGACTGTAGATCTCAGTTACTTATATTCATTTTTACCTCCCTTTGAAAAAAGAAATGCTGCTAATCTACCAAATGTAAGTGAAGTTCACAATCTTATTGAGTATATGCTCGATGGCGAAAACATACCAGCCAACGATATTAAAACAAGATTGCGGTGGCTGAGAGACAGAGCTTTTATTTTGACTCTGACTGATACTGGCTTAGATATATCCCTGATATGTAAATTGCGAAAAAAAGATATTAATTGGACTAAAGGTAAAGCTATTATCGATGGTAAACAGATAACTACTTTCTCGCGAAGAACCATTAATGCTCTCCGAGAATATCTGGTAGTTAGAGTTCCATTTGACAATCTAGCGAAGCGAAAATCATCATCTTTACCATTGTTTGCACGTCATGATAAGGGCGTAGGTAATAGTATAGAAGCTATTAGTACAGCCACAGCCAGAAATATAATATCGGAGAGGGTAATGCAAACCTTTGGTGAAGGTTTTGTTGAGTTATCACCAATATCTTTGCGACTCTTTTCTAGTTCCTTGGCCCAAAAATCCTTCGAGTTTTTGCATCCCAAAATAATCGAACGTTGCCAATCATTATTTGATAACGAACATTATGATGATGCAATTTTCACCGCAATGAAAACAGTTGAGGAGGAATTACGCTCAAGAACATCTTTAAGAGCTACAGATATTGGATCTGATTTGATCACAAAAGTATTCAAATCTGAGCCGCCTCTTCTAGTTTATAGTCAAGTAAACGCAGAACAAGATTCAGCATATTTCTTGTTTCGAGGAGCAATGGGAACTTTTAAGAATCCTCTCAGTCATAGATTCCTTGATACCACCGATCCAAATAAAACTTTTGAGTGTTTAGCATTGGCCAGCCTCCTGTTACGAATGTTAGATGAAATGTCTTAATAGTTCAATATACAAGGAGCAATTATGCCCACAGAAGAACCCAAGAAACCCGAAGAAGAAAAGCCTGCCCTCCCGGAAGGACACCGGGACGGTGTGAGCAAGAGCGAAGGGAAAGAAGAGAAAAAGGAAGAAAAACCGGCCCCGGTCGACAACCTGGTCGAGTCCAAACATACGTTCAGCATCGACGGGCAGGAGTTCAAATACACCGTCGTCACCGGGACGATGGTGCTGAAAGAGGAGACAGCCGACCGCGAGAAGGAAGCGGAGGGCGAAAAACCCAAGGCGCAGGTCTTCTTCACCGCCTATACCAAAGACGGGGTGCGGAAGGTGTCCAAGCGTCCTATTACCTTCTCGTTCAACGGCGGGCCCGGCTCGGCTTCCGTCTGGATGCACCTGGGGATGCTCGGTCCGCGCCGTGCCGTGCTGGAGTTCGACGGGAACCTGCCGCAGCCGCCCTTCCAGTTGACCGACAACGAGTACTCGCTGCTGGACGAGACCGATCTGGTCTTCATCGACCCGGTCAGCACGGGCTACAGCCGCCCGGTGGAAGGCCACAAGCCCAAGGACTGGCACGGCTTCAAGAAGGACATCCAGTCGGTGGGCGATTTCATCCGCCTGTACACCACGCGCTACGGGCGCTGGCTCTCGCCCAAGTTCCTGATCGGCGAGAGCTACGGCACCACGCGCGCCGCCGGTCTTTCGGGCTACCTGCAGGAGCGGCACGGCCTGTATCTCAATGGCATCATGCTCATCTCGGCCGTGTTGGATTTCACCACCATCGACTTCCACCTCAACAACGACCTGCCCTACATCCTGTTCCTGCCCGCTTACGCCGCCACGGCCTGGTACCACCGCGCGCTGCGCATCCGCCGTCCGCTGCAAAGCTTGCTCAAAGAAGTGGAAAAGTTCGCGCTGGGCGAGTACGCCGCCGCGCTGCTCAAAGGCGACCAGTTGACGCGCCGCGAACGGGACGCGATCGTCGAAAAGCTGGCGCGCTACACCGGACTTTCGCCTGCGTTCATCCTACGCTCGAACCTGCGTATCAACGACCAGCATTTCTTCAAGGAATTGCTGCGCGACCGTAACCAGACGGTGGGCCGCCTCGACAGTCGCTTCACAGGCCGCGACCGCCTGGGTGTGACCGAACAACCCGAATACGACCCGCTGCTGACCAACGTCATCGGTCCCTACACCGCCGCCTTCTACGACTA
>CAZLOC010000081.1:0-12145 GCA_964560935.1 uncultured Anaerolineaceae bacterium
AGACCAGCTTTATCGAGACCGGGATCGACTCCAGATCCGCCTCGGCAAGCCCATTATGAGTCTGATCGGCGGTGGGGTTGAAGAAACCGTACATCAGCCAGTGACCGCCGGGGGCCAGGATACGCTCCAGTTCGGAAAGATAGCCTGCTCTTTTGTCCCCCAGGCTGTGAAAACAGCCCATATCCAATGCCAGGTCGAACGGGCCGCTGATGCCTGTCAGCTTGCTTGCATCGCGCACGTGCAATTCCGCCTCGATCCGGGCTTTTCTGGCTTTGCGTTTGGCCATCCGGATCGCGCGCGGGACGAAATCCACACCCGTCACCTGCCAACCCGCCTTCGCCAGGGTGATCACGTTGGTGCCTGTCCCGCAGCCGATGTCGATAGCGTTGCCCAAAGGATGATTCTCGATGAAGTCCAGCAGTTCCGGCGGGCTGATGCCACTATCCCAGGGCGGATTGAAGTAATACCACAGGCTGAAAGTGAGACGGCGCAGGATGTTACGCATGTAATTCACCACGAAGGCACCAAGTCACGAAGACACAAATTGTTAAAATTGGTGCCTTGGTGGCTTCGAGTCTTGGTGGTAGTTCACTCTACACTCTCTCGCACCCGCTGCGTATCGAGCCCACCCACTTCGCGCCAGAGCTCAACCCCATCCCCATCGAAATAGATAAATGTAGGCGTAAATTCGAAGCCATAGAGGGGCGCCAGTTCACGCCCGACTTCTTCCTGAATATTAAGGCGGATGAAAAGGATCTGGTCCCCAAGTTCATTTTCGAGCTCGTCCACGACGGGCTTCATCTGGGTGCAGGCAATTCAATAGGGCGATTGGAATTCCAGCAAAACGGGTTTGCCCTGCCCGATCATGGCCTGCACCGATTTGGCGTCGTCCATTAGTGGGGTTTGCCTGGGGTGCAGTAGATTCCATGCCACCCCCAGCCCGATGATCACCACGCCCAGGGCGATGAATTCGCTAACCTTGGGTTTGTGCCGGAATATGATCAACGCGACCAGCAGCACGAAGGCACCGGCCATCCACAAGGCGGAATACTGGTTTAAGATTTGGTTCATTGTTCCTGTATCGAATGTGACGGTTCACACTTTGACAATTCGAGGCACTTCACTTAGAATCACTCGGCTGGCATTATCCCAATCGTAGGAAAGGTTATCAATGAAAGAGTATACCACTGAGTTTTTACGCAATATTGCGCTGGTTTCGCATGGCGGTGCGGGTAAGACCATGTTGGCGGAAGCAATTCTGCATTTTTCTGGGGCTACCACGCGTCTCGGCAGTGTGGAGGATGGGACAACCGTGTCGGATCATGATGAGGAGGAAATTCGTCGTAAGATTTCCATTTATACAAGTGTTATTCCCGTAGAGCATCGCGACCATAAGGTCAATATATTGGATGCGCCGGGTTATACTGACTTCGTTGGGGAGGTCATTTCGGCGCTTTCGGTTGCCGATGGAGTGATTGTGCTGGTCGACTCGGTCGCCGGCCTGGAGGTTGGCACCGAAATCGCCTGGCGCTATGCGCACGATTTCAAACTGCCGCGCTTTGTGGTCATCAACAGGCTTGACCGCGATAACGCCAATTTTTCCAAAGCGCTGGCCAGTATAGAAGAATTCTCTGAAACCCGCCTGATCAAGGTGCAGTTGCCGATCGGCGAGAAGCATGATTTCAAGGGCGTGGTAGACCTGATCAGCATGAAGGCTTATCTGGGCGCTGGTAAAACCGCCTCTGATATCCCTGCTGATATGAAAGACGAAGTGGACGCAGCCTACACCGAACTGGTCGAAGCGGCTGCGGAAGGGGAAGACGCTCTGCTCGAGAAATATCTCGACAGCGGTTCCCTCACGCACGAAGAACTGCTGCGCGGCCTAAAGAAAGTTGTCTGTTCTGGAAATTTTGTCCCGGTCTTCTGTACCGCGGGCGGGCGTGAGCTTGGGATTGGTCCGTTGTTGAATGCAATGGTTGATTTAATGCCCTCACCGGCAGATATTCCCGCGCGCAAGGCCCAGGGCAAGGAAAGCGAAGAAGAACTGACCGCTACGAACACCGGCCCCCTGGCTGCTTACGTTTGGAAGACGACCGCTGACCCGTTCGTCGGCAAGATGACTTATTTCCGCATCTTCTCCGGCTCCATGCAAGCCGATGCGCGCGCCTGGAACCAGAGCAAAGGTGAAGAAGAACGCATGGCAGGCTTGCATATCCAGCGCGGCAAGGAACAAATCGCTATCAAAACCGTGCATTCCGGTGACATTGCTTCCGTTGCAAAACTATCCGTTACTGCCACAGGAGATACCTTCTGTGACAAGGGCCACCCGCTGTCCCTGCCGATTCCCGAATATCCGTCTGCATTGTTTCAGGTAGCGATTGGCCCCAAGACCCAGGCCGATGCCGCCAAGATCAGCCCCTCGTTGACCCGCCTGTGCGAAGAGGACATGACCCTGTCCTGGCACAATGAACAGGCCACCCGGCAGACCATCTTGCAGGGTATGGGTGACCAGCATATCGACGTGGCCATTCGCCGCGCCGAGAACAAATTCCAGGTTGGCTTGGAAACCTTCGAACCGAAGGTTCCCTACCGTGAAGGCATCACCAAAAAAGCATCCGCGCAATATCGCCACAAGAAGCAATCCGGCGGTTCCGGTCAATTTGGCGAAGTGCATCTACGCATCGAGCCCTTCCCGGAGGCTGACTTTGATTTTGGCGATGAACTGGTCGGTATGAATCTGTCCAAGTCGTATTTGCCCGCCATTGAAAAAGGTATTGCAGCAACCATGAAACAAGGTGTCATCGCCGGCTACCCGATGAGCAATGTCAAAGTGATCGTGTATGACGGCAAGGAACACCCGGTTGACTCCAAGCCAGTGGCTTTCGAAATTGCCGGGCGTGAAGCCTTCAAGCTGGCTGCGCAGGATGCCGGTCCGGTGCTGTTTGAGCCCATCATGAACGTACGCGTTGTTGTACCGGAATCGAACATGGGGGATGTGATGAGTGATCTCAATACGCGTCGCGGTCGCGTACAGGGTACCGAGTCTGAACGCGGCAATACCGTTGTTATGGCGCACGTCCCGCTGGCGGAGATGCTGCGTTATACCACCAACATCCGTTCCATCACGGGCGGGCGTGGTTATTTCACCATGGAATTCGACCATTACGAAACTGTTCCGGCGCACCTGGCAGCGGACATCATCGAGGCCCACAAGAAGGAACTAGCCGAGAAGGAAGAATAGGATTGAGCATCAGGACGGACGAAACCCCGTCCTGATTTTTTGTAAGAATTGCCGCTGGTGGAGCATCCAATCTATAGCACCTGCTTACAATTTTTGTCTTGACAGATTTGATAAGATTAGTACAATAAACGTCAGTATTTTCTGTTAAATTATTCGGAGACATACCCATGTACTATTGCTCGTGTCTGGGGCGGGATTTGTAGCTGTCGCCCTTCAGAATCCAAAAACACGCTTAACTGACTGAAGGACGGCGTACAAATCCCGCATGCGAAATGATCCGCATGGCGCTTGGTCGCTGTCCTTTTTGTTTTCCAGTTAAGCGTGGATTATTTAACCCAACTTATACGGCCTCATAACCACAAAGTCGCTAAGTCTCAAAGACACCAAGATAAAAAAGGTTTTGTGTCTCCGTGTCTCAGTGACTTGGTGGTAACAATATCAGACAGGAATAAAAAATGAAAATTGCATCGAACGTAACTGAATTGATCGGTAACACCCCCCTGGTACGCCTGAACCGGATTTCGGAGGGCGCAAATGCCGAGATCGTAGCAAAACTCGAATTCTTCAACCCGGCGCACAGCGTCAAAGACCGCATCGGCTTTGCAATGATCGATGCGGCGGAAAAGTCGGGCGCGCTCAAGCCGGGACAGACCATCGTCGAGCCGACCAGCGGCAATACGGGTATTGCCCTGGCGATGGTTGCTGCGGCGAAGGGCTACAAGTGTATTCTGACCATGCCCGACAGCATGTCGAAAGAGCGCCGTATGTTGCTGCGCGCCTTTGGAGCCGAACTCATTCTCACACCCGGACCGGATGGTATGGGCGGCGCCATCCGCAAAGCAGAAGAAATGGTCGCATCCGATCCCAAAACCTACTTCATGCCCCAGCAGTTCAAGAACCCCGCTAACCCGGAAATCCATCGCAAGACCACTGCGGAGGAGATCTGGCGCGATACCGATGGCAAAGTAGACATCCTGGTTGCTGGTGTCGGCACCGGTGGGACCATTACTGGTGTGAGCGAAGTGCTCAAAGCGCGCAAACCATCGTTCCAGGCTATCGCGGTCGAACCGGATGCCTCTCCGGTGCTTTCGGGCGACGAAAAAGGTCCGCATAAAATTCAGGGCATTGGCGCAGGCTTTGTGCCGGATGTGCTGAACACGAAAATTTATGATGAAATCATCCGTGTTACCGACGAGGACGCCATGCAGACTGCGCGCCGTATGGCAACGCAGGAAGGCCTGTTAGTCGGCATCTCGTCGGGCGCAGCCGTCTGGGCAGCCTTACAGGTAGCAGGTCGGGCGGAGAGCGCTGGCAAGATGATCGTGGTGATTATCCCGTCCTTCGGGGAGCGTTATCTCTCTTCCCCGCTTTACCAGCATCTGGCAGATTGACCGTTTAAGGATTTAATATGACTACTGGAACCTTATCTTCCCATTCGATCTTTCAGTCCTTCCGGAGCATCGCCAATTATTTTTCCCGGATCAGGCGCGACATCGATTCGGTCATCGAGCGTGACCCGGCGGCGCGTTCAAAGCTGGAAGTGATGCTGGTGTATTCCGGTTTGCATGCCATCTGGACCCATCGCATCACGCATTGGTTGTGGATTCGGAATATCCGTTTCCTGGCGCGCTGGCTTTCCCAATTTGCGCGCTGGTTGACCGGCATCGAAATCCATCCCGGCGCGACCCTTGGCCCCGGCTTCTTCATAGACCATGGCATGGGCGTGGTCATCGGCGAGACCGCCGAAGTGGGCGCGGACGTGACCCTCTACCACGGCGTGACGCTGGGCGGCACCAGCTTGAACAAAGGCAAGCGCCATCCCACCATCGGCGACCGGGTTGTGATTGGCGCAGGCGCCAAGGTGCTGGGCGCCATCACCATCGGCGCCGACAGCCGCATCGGCGCCAATGCCGTCGTGGTGCGCTCGGTGCCGGAGAACTCGGTCGTGGTCGGTGTGCCCGGCCAGGTTGTCCGGCGCAGCCAGCCCACGCATGTCCCCGACCTGAACCATACTTCCCTGCCGGACATCCTCGGAGTCGCGCTCAAGGAATTACTGCAACGCGTCGATGATCTGGAAGCGCGTGTGGATGGACATGCTGATGAGCACGGGCACATCCACGCTCCGCAGGAGGAAGGCTGGGTGGGGGCAGACTTCTCCATCTAGTACCGCAACATCTAATAAAGCTGTATGGTAGTTTGCTATTTATCAGAGGATAAAGTTCAAAGTAACTCTATAATTTCATATGATTGCGATATGAGCCGGTAAGGATTATGCCTTTCAGGCGCTCTAAAAGCCAGAACGATTCTTGACAAATAAGACAATTATAGTAGAATAATTTAGAACAAATTCTAGTTTATTAAGGTGCCAAGCATGTACTATTGCTCGTGTCTGGGGCGGGGTTCGTAACCACCGCTCCTTCTAGAACAAACGGCCAACGACTGAAGGACGGTGGGCGACCCCGCATGTGAAAATTCTGTTCACATCGCGTTCGCGCGCTGTCCTTTTTGTTTAATCGTTGGCCGTTTTTCTTTTGGAGTTTGAATGACCTTAGTACAATATCGACTTCTACAGACTGTAATTCCAGAATCTGACGGATTGGAAGTCCACGTCGGGAATACTCCGTTGCTCCCACTCCGCCGCACCGGACCAGGCCTCAGCCTGTCACCGGCTGTCAAGGTTTACGCCAAAGCCGAATGGTTCAACCCGGGCGGCTCGGTCAAGGATAGGCCTGCGCTGAACATCATCCGTACCGCCAGCGCAAATGGTGGCTTACACCCTGGCAAGCGCCTGCTCGACTCGACCTCCGGTAATATGGGCATCTCCTATGCTACCTTCGGGGCCGCGTTTGGTATTCCCGTCACATTGACCATGCCTGCCAATGCCAGCAGTGAGCGTATCAGTATCCTGCGCGCGTTGGGAGCCGAGCTGGTCTTGACTGATCCGCTCGAAGGTTCGGATGGATCGATCCTCGTAGCGCGCAAGATGGCCGCTAGGAAACCGGACCTGTACTGGTATGCCAACCAGTACGACAACCCGGCCAATTGGCTGGCGCATTATGGTTCCACTGGCCCCGAGATCTGGGCGCAAACCGGCGGCCAGGTGACACATTTCATCGCGGGGCTGGGCACTTCTGGGACGATGACCGGTGTTGGAAAATACCTGCGCGAGATGAACCCCACAGTGCAGATCATTGCCGGTCAGCCGGATGACGCTTTTCACGGGCTGGAAGGGCTCAAGCATATGCAAACCGCCATCAATCCAGGCATTTACGATGTCCATTTTGCTGACCGCACTGTCCAGGTCTCAACCGAAGATGCACACGCGATGGTCCTGCGGCTGGCGCGCGAAGAAGGCCTGTTCGTGGGCATTTCGTCCGGTGCGGCGGCGGTGGCGGCTTTTCGAGTGGCCTCGGAATTGGATGAAGGCCTGGTCGTGACTGTCTTCCCGGATGCCGGTTATAAGTACCTGAGCGACAAAAATCTTTGGGGAGGGGAGTAGTGTTGCTCATCGACGAAGATATTCTGGCCCAAATCCACGCCCACGGCGAAACGGCTTACCCCGAAGAAGGGGCAGGTTTCCTGCTTGGCGGCGATGATGGAGAGCAGCGCTATGTCGCGCAGATTTTCGTCACCGAAAATGCACGCGAGGATGAGGCGCGGCACAACAGGTACCTGGTCACACCGAAGGAATATCTCCAAGCCGAGATAGCGGCGGAGTTGCTAGGGCTGAGTCTGATCGGGGTGTTCCATTCGCACCCGGATCACCCCAACCGTCCGTCCGAATTTGACCGCGAGTGGGCACAGCCGTTCTTTTCGTATGTCATTACCAGCGTCAATGAAGGGAAGGCCATTGAGTCGCGTTCATGGCGGCTGGCCGAAGATCGTTCGAAGTTTGAGGAAGAAAAGATAATATCACCCGAATTCGAAGTATAAAACAACATTAGGAGTATAAAATGTCTCTCTATTTCGTACGTCACCAACACGATGCAGAAACCTGCCCGGCGAAGAATCCTGAAATGGGACAGATGCTGGTGCAGCATGTCAGCAAATCGAATGCGCGTAAATTTGGCGTGGATCTGATCGGCGACGCTGTTTTGGACGGCCAGCATACTTTTGTGATGATCCTGGAAGCCGAAGATCAGGCCTATATCGAACAGTTCATGCAGCCCTTTGCGATGGCGGGCTCGGTTGAGATCATGCCTGCCTCCACTTGCGAGACAGTGGCCGAGCGCCAGGATTGCGAACCCGTCGCGGCTGCGGATTGAATCTAAATGCGTTGAAGGTTAGAATGTAAATGTCACCCTGCCCGCGCCAGTGCCGCAGGCACAGGTGAGCGGAGCGAAGGGTCTCCCGCGAAACGCGCGGGGATTCTTCACTCCCTACGGTCGTTCAGAATGACAAACTTTTTCTTAGAGTTTAAGGATATACATGACAACATTGAAAATCCCTACCCCCTTGCGTTACTACACGGACGGACAGGCCGAAGTGGCCGTGAGCGGTTCCACTGTGGCTGTGGCCATGCGTGACCTTGTTGGCCAGTATCCCGCGCTGGAACAGCACCTGTATAACGGCAATGGGGAGTTGCGCGCTTTTGTCAACCTGTTCCTGGGTGAGAACAACATCAAGGATTTGCAGGGACTCGAGACTCCCTTGACCGAAGGCGATACGCTGCGGCTGATCCCCTCGATTGCAGGAGGCTGAGATGCTCCCCGGACTTACTCGCGAAGAAATCCTGCGCTACTCCCGTCACCTGCTGATCCCCGAAGTGGGCTTGGAAGGACAGAGAAAACTCAAAGGTTCGTCTGCGCTGGTCATTGGCACGGGCGGATTGGGTTCCCCGGTGGCGCTCTACCTGGCCGCAGCGGGCATTGGTCGTATCGGGCTGGTGGATTATGACGTAGTCGACTCGTCCAATTTGCAGCGGCAGATCATCCACGGTACGGACCGGATCGGTGTCCTAAAGGTCGAATCGGCGCGTGACCGGATGCTGGACCTGAATCCCGATATCGAGGTCGAAATCTACAACGAGCCGTTCACGTCCGAGAACGCCATGCGCATCGCGCAAGACTACGACATCCTGATCGACGGCACCGACAACTTCCCCACCCGCTACCTGACCAATGATGTGTGTGTCTTTCTGGGAAAGCCAAACGTCTACGGCTCGATCTTCCGCTTCGACGGGCAGGCCAGCGTGTTCTACGCCAAAGAGGGACCCTGCTATCGCTGTCTCTTCCCCGAACCGCCCCCGCCGGGACTGGTTCCATCCTGTGCGGAAGGCGGCGTGCTGGGTGTGCTGCCGGGCACGATTGGCACTATCCAGGCTACCGAAGCCATCAAGGTTTTGCTGGGGATCGGTTCACCCCTGACCGGCAGGCTGCTTCTGTACAATGCGCTGGACATGTCCTTCGACTTTGTCACGCTCAAGAAGAATCCCAAATGCCGCGTGTGCGGGCCGGATGCGGACATCAAGGAGCTGATCGACTACGAGGAGTTCTGCGGCGTCCCCGGTTTCGACCATGATGAAGGTTCTGCCGGCGTGGACTGGGATATCACCGCCCCCGATCTGTCTGAACGCATGAAGCACAACCATTTGAAATTGCTGGATGTGCGCGAACCGCACGAGTTGCAGATTTCCGCCTTGCCGGGTGCGACCAACATCCCGCTGGGAACGCTGGCGGCGCGTCTGTCGGAACTGGATTCTGCCGAAGACATGGTCATCTTCTGCAAGGCCGGGACACGCTCGACGCGCGCGTTGGAGTTGCTGGTGACGGCCGGGTTCAAGAAGGTCAAGAACCTGAAAGGCGGCATCAACGCCTGGGCGCAGGAAGTGGACAAGAGTTTGCCTATCTATTAAAAAATTTATGTCACTCTGAGCCCCGTAGGGGCGAAGAGTCTCCCGCGCGGAGCGCGGGGATTCTTCACTCCCTGCGGTTGTTCAGAATGACAAGATGTTGTTGCTCTGCAGGGGCTTAGCCCTCGCAGAGCTTTTTATATTCACACCTGCGATTTTGATTTCAATCCCTTTCGCATCTCCGTCCGCGCCCAGCGGTAGTGACTGCTGGTGCAGGAGACGAAATAAGCCGCCAGTGTATTCTTGTTCATCCAGGGGTACAACCCTGACATGAATAGCGCTTCCTCTGACAGGCTCTCGATGGTATTCATGGTCTGATTGTAGGAATCTCGAAAGAGCGTGAGAATTTCATCCAGGGAGCGATTGCTGTGTTTTTCGCGGATTTTTTGGTTCAACGCCGGGAGCTGGCTCCACTTGTAGCCTTCCGCCGGGACATGCGGGCTCTCGCCGCGTTGGCTGGCCGCCAGCCAACCCAGCACCATCTGTTCCCATTCGTACAGGTGGGCCAGCACATCCTTGGCCGACCATTCGCCGAGCATGCCGGGCTGCGTCATTTGGTCGGGCGTAAAAGTGGAAAGGAACAGCTCCAGCGCCTCATGTTCCTTTTGGCTTTCGGCCAGGATTTGGGGTTTTGTATGTGGTCTTGGCATCGGATATCCTCGTTACTCTTACCTGAATATAGGATTAATTTGGACACGGACGACACGGAACCTGCGGATACCTATCCGTGAGATACGGAAAAACATCCGTTCCTTCCGTTGAATCCGTGTCCGAAAAATTGGGTTTGGTTCATCCCATATTGACGTTATTCTTTTGTCACCGGATGCCGCAAAACGGTCTTGAGCTTTTCAGGCGCCGCCTTGCGCGGGTCGCCCAGGTAGATTTCGTGATGTTTCCCGCCCTTGCCGACGAGGTCCTGGTAGCCGTTCTCGTGCATGAAGGCCCGCATTTTCTCGAGCGTTTCCAGTTCAGTGGCATACGGACCGATGTGCATGGTCTGCATGCAGGGGCCTTCTTCGAATGAATCCAGCCGTAGGCGGGCATATCCGGGTAGGTCGCCTTTCTTTTTGCGCATTTGGGCCAGTGCACCCTCGAAGATGACCGGGGTGATCAAATCCGGGACCAGGATCATCACGGTGTAATCCCAGTTGTCTTTGACATTGATGTCGAACTTTCCATCGCGCGCATCCCACAGTCCTTCCAGCGTCATGACCGGGTAATCGATCGGGTCGTTCGCGCGTTTCTTGAGCATGAACTTGAGCGTGTAAGCCGCGCCGTACAGGGCCATCATGTTTTCCTCGAAGAGGGGTGAATTGCCCGGTTCCATGCCGGGTTCGATGGCGCCGTCGATCATCAGGAAGTTGAAGCGCGGCACCTGGATGAATTCCACTTTCTTGGCCGAGGGTTGGTAGTAGGCTTTCAGTTCTTTTTTCAGGTCGAGCGTTTTCATAATTTTCTCCTTAAGACCCTAAGGGTCTCTCAGACCTTTAGGGTCTATGGGTGAGTAGAAAGTCAGATACGATTTGAGTAAACTGTTCAGGCTGCTGTTCGAACGAGAAATGCGACGCATTTTGGATGACAACGAATTCAGAATTCGGGAAAGCCTCCGCATACAAACGGCTGGCGGACTCGCTCTGCAGATCGTCCGCGCCGTGGATGACGAGCACGGGAGCAGTTACATCGTCCAACGCATTGCTGTAATCGTGGCGTTGTCCCATGCTGACGTATTGCGCCCAGACCATCCAGCCGCCGGGACGGCCCTGCTTGGGCAGGTCTGAGTCCATGTTCACGGGCGCGTCTGAGGCCATAATTTCGAGGTAGTATTCGGCGAATTTCAGGTTCATCGCGATAAGGTCGGCTTCTGATTTTTCGAACAGGCTCCCAAAATCCATGTATTCTTCCATGAAGGTGTCGAACTCGGCCTGCTCGTCGGCGGGCAGATGGGCACGCACGCTGGCGAACAGGTCGCTCTCGGCATCCGGTTGGGGCATGACCAACACGTTGGCCGGAGAAACCAGCACCAGCGTCTCGATGTGTTCGGGGAATTCGACTGAGTATAGCGAGGCCAGGAATCCGCCCCACGAGTGACCGATCAAGATGAGTTTGTCGTCGCCCAGGATCTGGCGGATGCGTTCGATGTCGGCGAGTTGCGCACCCAGGCCGAGGCTGCGGTCAAGCGTTTGCATATTCTCGTAAGTTTTGGGCGATTCGAAACGGTCGATCGGGCGGGTGGACTCGCCGCAGCCGCGCTGGTCGTAGTAGTGGAAGCGGTATGTGTCCGACAATGGTTCCAGGCCGCTGATTGGCTGGCTGAACGGCTCGCCTGGCCCGCCGTGTACCACCAGCACATTCCGTCCTTCCCCAGCGCTGAAATGTGCCAATTCGATGCCCGGCTCGACCAGCCAGGTTTCTGCCCCAGCGGGTTGTGGTGGGGGTGCCAGCGGCGCGCTCAAGTTCTCCCCACGCGCTACCATCCCCGGCCGGTACAGCGGCTGCATGGACATGTACCAGAAGCCGCCTGCCAGGATGGCAATGACGAGGATAAGCGATCCAAAGATTATGAGTATCGTTTTGCGTTTCATAGCTGTTCCTTATATTGATTGTGTCACCCTGAGCCCAGAAAGGGCGAAGGGTCTCCCCGCACAGCGCGGGGATTCTTCGGTCGCTACGCTCCCTCAGAATGACAAAAGTTATTCTTCATACAACTCCACAACCGACCTGGCCCAATCGCGGACCATCGCGCGCAGTTCGGGCGGCTCCAGCACGGTGACGAGGTTCGCAAAGCTGATTGTCATGGAAGCAAGCCAGGGCAAGTCTGGTGCGGACAGGCTCACGTCCACGCTGCCGTCGGGGTTTTCTTCCAGCGATTCCCAGCCCGCAACGTTGCTCTTGGCAATGAATGCGCCTTCGGCGGTGAACCGTAGTTTTGCACGCACGATCGGCTGGTAGGCGAATTCGCTTGCTAGATAAGTATGAATGTCGAAATCATCTGGCATCTGGAAGGTCTGGCTCAGGACTTCCAGGCTCTGAATGCGGTCGACGCGGAAAGTGCG
>CAZLOC010000082.1:0-12125 GCA_964560935.1 uncultured Anaerolineaceae bacterium
TCGATGATGACCGAGCCATCCTCGCCAGCGTTGGAAGCCAGTTTGCGAATGGGGGCTTCCAGCGCTTTGCGGACGATGTTTACGCCAACTTTGGTCTCATCATCCTTAGCCTTGATCTTATCTAGAGCAACGCCAGCGTTGATAAGAGAGATCTCACCACCGGGCACGATACCTTCTTCAACAGCCGCGCGGGCTGCAGAGAGCGCATCTTCAACACGGTGCTTCTTTTCCTTGAGCTCGGTCTCGGTAGCAGCGCCAACGCGGACGATGGCCACGCCGCCGGAGAGTTTCGCCAGGCGCTCCTGGAGTTTCTCGCGGTCGTAATCGCTAGTGCTCTTGTCGATCTCAGTGCGGATTTCCTTGATGCGGCCTTCGATGCCGCTCTTCTCGCCCTTGCCGCCGATAATGGTAGTGTTCTCTTTGTCAGAAACGACCTTCTCGGCACGTCCCAAATCCTGCACAGTAGCAGTTTCGAGTTTGCGGCCGGTTTCTTCGGCGATGACGGTGCCACCGGTCAGGATGGCGATATCCTGCAGCATAGCCTTGCGGCGGTCACCAAAGCCGGGGGCTTTGATAGCCAGCACATTGAGCATGCCACGCAGTTTGTTCAGCACAAGGGTAGCCAGGGCCTCGCCATCAATGTCTTCGGCAATGATGACCAGTTCGCGCTTGCCAACCTGGACGAGTTTCTCCAGCAACGGGACGATATCCTGCGCAGCGGAGATTTTCTTCTCGTGGATCAGCACATAGGGTTCGGTTATGACAGCTTCCATGTGCTCGGCTTCAGTAATGAAGTAGGGCGACAGGTAACCACGATCAAACTGCATGCCTTCGACGTATTCGGTTTCGAACTGCATTGACTTGGACTCTTCCACGGTGATGACACCGTCTTTGCCGACCTTGTCCATCACATCGGCGATCAGGTTGCCAATCTCGGCATCCGCAGCGGAGTTGGTAGCAACATAACCAATCTCTTCCTTGGTGTCAATCTTAACAGCCACCTTGCGCAGTTCTTCACTAACAGCATCGGTCGCCATCTCGATACCGCGCTTGAGCAGCATTGGGTTGTAGCCTGCCTCGAGCGCCTTCAAGCCTTCATTGACTATCGCATGCGCCAGAATAGTCGAGGTAGTGGTACCGTCACCAGCAATGTCATTGGTTTTGGTGGCGGCTTCTTTGAGCAACTGCGCACCCATGTTCTCGAAGGGATCCTCGAGTTCAATTTCCTTGGCAACAGAAACGCCATCGTGGGTGATTGTGGGGGAGCCAAATTTGCGGTCAATTGCAACATTGCGGCCCTTGGGGCCCAGTGTCGCCGAAACAGCGTTGGCGACAACATTAATACCATTCCTAAGTTTACGGCGTGCGTCCTCAGAGAAGACGAGTTGTTTAGCAGCCATTTTGCATTCCTCCTAAAATTAACCTTCGAGAATCGCGAGCAGATCGCTCTCGCGCAGGATGAGCAGTTTTTTGCCATCCATCTTGAATTCAGTACCGGCGTATTTGGCGTACAGAACTTTGTCACCAACTTTAACGTCCATTGCAATGCGTTTGCCGTCTTCGTCACGGGCGCCAGGACCCGCTGCTAAAACCTTGCCCTGCTGGGGCTTTTCCTTGGCGGTCTCGGGCAACACGATACCGCCTGCAGTCACCTCTTCTTGCTCAACGGGCTCGACTACGACACGGTCGCCGAGGGGTTTGAGGGAAAGTGCCATTTGATCCTCCTGATAAGATAGTTAGTGTATGAGCACGCAATTTTTTAGCACTCATCTACGTAGAGTGCTAAAATGCAACTGAATGATACTGTCCTTTATGGCACAAGTCAAGAGGGGGTGGGAGACTTTAACAAAATTCTGACAAATTACGGCGATGGAGTCGCGGTCATATCGATCATCACTTCCGATGCGGCTGTCGGAGCAGAAGAAGCCGTACTCCCCAGCGATGTACAAATTATTTCCCCTGACGAAACAATACCGGCGATATCCGGATCGCTGCCATAAGCTGCCTTCACTTCCGCCAACACATCCATCGCTTCGGAACAGTAATTTTCCTGTGGACGACTAAGAGCCGCAAGCACCGATCCATAAGTGTAGTAATAGACAACTGTGCTGGGTGAAAGTTCCTGCCCCGGAACCTCAACACCCGGTTCTTCTTCCGTGCACTTATCAAGGCCCCGTCCCTTGCAGGAATCTTCTCCCGAACAACCACGGGTTGCGCACTTGAGGGAAAAGATCGAGGTTTCGTAATTGCGCGATTTAAAGTAGATGATGCCTAATTGACCATAGATATCAGGGTCTTGCGGCCTATACTCCAAAGCTGTTTGTACATTCCGCGCCGCGATAAAGAACTCACCCATCTGCGAATAGGTTTTGGAGATAGACAAGTGTGGAATAGGATCTTCAATTCCCAACTGCTCGTTGATGCTTACAGCCTTTGCAAAGTACTCCAACGAACGCTCATACAACGATCTCGCAGTTTCCTCGTTGGGACTTCCAAACGCTAAACGACGATAGTTTGCTCCGGCGCGCAGGTGCAGGAACGTCAGGTTGGGCGTGATCGAAATGGCCGTATCGTATTCCTGAATGGCCTGGTTATATTGCCCGAATGATTCAAGCACATACGCATATACGCGATGCACATCCATCAGGGATGGGTCACGTTCCAGAGCCTGTTGGATGTTCTCCTCAGCCTGAGTCCATTTTTGCTGATCGACCAGGATTTCAGCGTAGAAGGCCAACGCCAGTGTATTGGTATTGTCCAACAACAAAGCCCGGTTGGCTACCTGCTCGGCTTGGGTTAATAATTTCTGTCCCTGCGCTTGCTGTTCTGGGTCAGGATTGATCAAATATGGAGAGGCGTTCCAATCCAGTGCAAAGGCATGAATGGCGTGCGCAAAACTATCGTCCGGCGCAAGCTCAACCGCTTTTTCAGCCGATGCAAGCGCTTCCTGCAAACGCGCCCGCTGGGCATCGTCAGTGGTTTGCAGCGCGGAAGAGTAAGTTTGGATGCGCGCCAGCTTGGCCCACACTTCCGCGTTGTTCGGGTCAACCTGCAGAGCCTCCTGATACGCAAGGATGGCTGCATCCATGTTCCCGGCTGTGAATTGGGCATCGCCCTCCATCGCATAGGATTCAGCCATGCGCGTGGAAATTGGCGTTGGCAGGAACAAGGGCTTGACATCACCCTGCTCCATCTGGCGAATAAACCAGACACCTCCCAGGATCATAACAACCAGGAAAAACAAGCGGTAGATATTGGGTCCCTGTTTACGATAGAACAGGGGGCGGCGCGGATTAATATTCATGGTGCGGGGGTAGGAGTTAGCGCTTCAGGCAAACTCGTCTCTGTCGGTAAGGGGAGCAGTTCAGGGGTCGGGGTAGCAGCGAGGTTTTGCTGGCAGATATTGACCACTTCCTGGGCATTTGCCACGGCAATCTCATCCGCCGGGACACGCGCCTGGATCTGTTGCGCAATCTGCAAAGCTTCGCCGCAGCGGTTCAGGCGGGCCAGCACCAGCCCGTAGGTGAAATAGTATTCGGCAATGCGGGTAACGTTGACCAACGGGATCGGTTCAATGGGTTGGTTATCTTCCGTTGCGCCGCCAGAGACCACGATTTTAAGTTGTTCCCTGGCTTCTTGCCATTGGAAGTTACGGTAATACATAACGCCCAGATTGCCGCGCAAGTTGGCATCCGTGGGATTATCGGTAACTGCTGTTTCGGCATACTGGGTCGCTTTGGCATACTCCCCTACGGCTGCATAGGTACGAGAGATGTAGAGGTCAGGCGTTGGGTCGCTGGGGTTGAGCGCATTGGCGCGCGTGAATTCTTCCACGGCTTTGTCATAGATGCTCAACACGCGGTAGTTGGTTCCCAATGACAAGTGCAGAATAGCGATATTGGGATTAATGGCAATGGCTGCTTCGAACTCACGGATGGCTTCCTCGTAATTACCGGTGGCTTCCAGGATCAAGCCGCGCGCACGATGCGTCTCCAAAGAGTTAGGAGCCAGGTTCTGCGCCACACGAGATTCCTCTACCGCTAATTCAAGTCCTTCAAATGTACCGGATCCCAGGAAATACGAGTCGATCAATATTTCTACATTAACAGCATGCGCTAAGGCATTGTTCGGGTCGAGTTCCAGCGCACGCTTTATAGCCGATTCTGCCGCCAGGTAATCACCTTGAAAATCCAACGCCCAGGCGCGCATCACATGCGCCATCGAGCTGTTGGGGTTCAGTAACAAGGCGTCTTCGGCGCTGGTCTGCGCGTCCGCATATTGGCCGGCATAGATCTGCACGCGAGCGCGCGAAATAAACAGGGTTGGGTCATCGGGGCGTTGTTGAATGGCGCCGGTATATGTATCAATCGATTGTAAGAGTTTTCCTTCGTTAAACAGGGCCTCGGCCTCCACCACATACGACTCCGGGTCGCGCGTGGGCGTAGCTGTCGGCACAAATGGCTGCGGAACCGTAGGAATGATGACACGGTCCAGGTAAACGCCTGCCGCAATTAAAAGCACCAGGATCGTGATCCGAAACCAGTTGGGCCGCTTGCGGCGGCGGTTCATGCTCCACTTGCTACCTTTCAAATACATACTGTCATCTTACCATTCTGCCTACAGGCATGCAAGACACGCCTTAAATAGCTCTAATCTGTTTCTTATGCTAGAATCAGGTTATGCAGTTCGAGGTTTTCACCCTCCTGCCCGAAGTTTTCCCCCCATATCTCGAAAGCAGTATCCTCCTGCGTGCACGCCAGCGCGGACTGGTTTCTATCAATCTGCACAATATCCGCGATTACACCCACGACAAGCATCACATGACGGATGATACGCCATATGGCGGCGGCGGAGGTATGGTCATGAAACCGGAACCGGTGTTCGAAGCTGTCGAATCAGTTCTAGGACGCTTCGACCTGCTCAGCGCGATGCCTCAACCTGCTCCCCCCATCATCATGCTGACTCCACAGGGACGGGTTTTCTCCCAAGCCATGGCTGATGAGTTATCCCGTCACGAGAAAATCGCCCTGCTTTGTGGTCGCTACGAGGGCATGGATGAGCGCATCCGTGAGCACCTGGTCACCGACGAAATCTCCATCGGAGACTATGTGCTGACTGGCGGCGAACTGCCTGCCCTGATCCTGATCGACGCGGTTTCCCGTCTCATCCCGGGCGTGTTGGGTGACCCTGATGGCGCTATGGACGATTCGCACGCTACCGGGCTGTTGGAATATCCGCATTACACCCGTCCGCCGGAGTTCCGCGGCTGGGAAGTACCCGAAATCCTGCTCTCCGGCGACCATGGAAAGGTCGATAAATGGCGCAGGGAACAATCCTTGTTGAGAACGCTGGCAAGAAGGCCAGACTTATTGGAAAAGACTGATTTAACAGAGAAAGAACGAATTTTTCTAAAAGAGCATGGCTGGCAAAGCCAGAAGTAAGGAGACAATATGTCAACTCACAAATTCCCCTGGAGCAAGACTTTTCTACTCGGTTTTGGCTTTCTTGGAATCAGTATCGTCTGGCCCATTTTCAATCAATATATTCCTTTGTTTTTACAAGCGGGAAATCCTGAATTTGAACGGCAGTTATTGGCAGAGGGCAGATCCATCCCAGATATTGCCGGTTTTGGGCTTGCTCCCAGTCTGGCTCTTTTTATCATGACCTGGGATAACATTATTAATATGTTTGTTCAGCCTTGGGTGGGGGCAAAGAGCGACCAAACATGGAATCGTTTTGGGCGCCGCAAGCCATGGATTTTGATTGGAGCGCCCATTGCACTGCTGGGATTTATATTTATCCCTGTAGCACAATCGGTTCTGGCAATGGCCGTTTTTATCCTGATCACAAACTTTGGTATGGCGTTGTTCCGGTCCCCAACGATCTCCTGGTTAGGTGACCTGTTCGATCCAGATAACCGGAGTAAAGCCAATGGTGTTATCAATATGATGGGCGGTGTAGGGGGTCTCCTGGCATACTTTGGGGGAGGCATGTTATTCAACTCTTTTGGCCGTGTAGCGCCTTTCGCCGCTGGGGCGGTTGCCATGAGTGTCGCTTTGATCGTCGTCCTCGTTTTTGTAAAAGAACAAAGGCAAGTTAGCGTTGATATAAAAGTAAAGCAGCCGGGAGTACTGGAAAATATAAGAGCTATTTATAGTAATCCAGATAAGAGCGGCTTGTTTGTCTTGCTTGGAATACTTTTGTGGTTCATGGCCTTCAATGCCCTTGAGACCGGTCTCTCATCTTTTGCCGTATTCACATTAGGGATGCAAGCTGGAACAGCATCCATTTATGCTGGTCTGGTTACCGTTTCTTTTATTATTTTCTCAGTACCCGCCGGTTTGATCGGGACACGCTATGGCCGGGAGGGTACGATTCGCATTGGCCTGGTTGGCATGGCACTGCTGACATTAACTGGCTATTTCATCATCCAGAATGCAATCACATTTGCCGTTATTCTCATTCTTGCAGGTTTTATGTGGGCAATGGTTAATGTAAACAGCCTTCCGCTTGTATATGACCATGGAGATGAAAAACGAATTGGAGCCTTTACAGGTTTATATTACTTTTCATCGCAACTGGCTGCGGTGCTTGGCCCAACATTTGGAGGCATCCTGGTGGATGCGTTAGGAGATCAATATCGCTGGCTATGGTTGTTCAGCTTTGTATTCATGGCCCTCGCCTTCCTCGCCATGCTTGGAGTGAGACGCGGTGAAGCCAAGATATAGAAGCGTTTTTTTGACGGAGGCAAGTAAAGGTCCAGCGTGAGGCGCTAAGTAATATCAAAAATGTGACGTTATATGCACCTATTCGTTACAATATTCACAGACCACTTGTCTAACAACTGATTAGAATGTATACTCTAACAGAGTGGGTTTCATTATAGAATTGATGAAAATAAATTGTCGAAGGAGGTGGTTCCTGGCAAGAGTGCTAATAACACAAATTCCCCATACACTACTCTAATTCTTTAAACAAAATTCAAGAGGAGAAGTTGAACATGCTTAAGAAACTATATCTCGTCCTGGCACTGGTGATGGTGGCTGCTCTATTATTGCCTGCTTGTGCGCCAGCCGCCCCTGACTGCGCGAGCGCAGATGTGTTTTGCGTAGGTCTGGTAACCGACGTGGGCAAGATTGATGATAAATCCTTCAACCAGTCCACCTGGGAGGGTGTGCAACAGGCCAAGGAAGAAGGCGTTGCCGATCAGGTTCAATATATCGAGACCACTGATGCCAAAGACTACGACAAGAATATTGCCACTTTTGCCGATGCTAACTATGATGTGATCGTGACCGTTGGTTTTGCGTTGGGCGAGGCTTCCAATGCTGCTGCGGCCAAATATCCTGAAGTTGATTTCATCGGTGTGGATCAATTTGTGGAATGGCCCTTTGATGACGATGCCAGCAATGATCTCGCCAATTTCGCTGGTTTGAACTTCCCGGAAGATAACGCCGGCTTCCTGGTGGGTGCTCTGGCCGCCATGATGAGCGAGAGCGGCAAGATTGGCTCTGTCTGTGGCACGGACGCTGTTCCTCCCGTCTGGCGCTTTGGTGAAGGCTACCGCGCTGGCGCAGCCTACATCGATCCGGCTGTTGAAGTCACCGTTGTGTATCACAGTGACGTCGGCTTCGACAAGACCTTTACCGATCCCGAGTGGGGCGCCGCAACCGCCAACTCGATGATCGATAAGGGCGTGGATGTGATCTTCGGCGCGGGCGGCAAGACCGGTAACGGCGCTGTCACCGCAGCCGCGCAACGCGGCGTGTACGCCATCGGCGTAGATACCGACCAGTACCTCACCCTGCCCGAAGCCGCACCCCGCCTGCTTTCCAGCGCTATGAAGCTGCTCACTCCCGGCACCTTTGATCTGATCAAGCTTTCTAAGGAAGGCAGCTTCCCAAGCGGCAACTATTACGGCTCGGCGGGCTATGCCCCGTTCCACGATCTCGAGAACGAGGTTCCTGCTGAAGTCAAGACCAAGATGGAAGAGATCAACGCTGGCCTGCTTGACGGCAGCATTACCACCGGCGTCCCGCCTGTCAAGCCTGAATAAAAGAGTACCTTCTGTCTACGAAAGGGGAAAGAGATTGCTCTCTTTCCCCTTTATTATAATAATTGGCGCAACTCTTTGCGATGGGAGCGGCATAGATGCCAGAAATTGACACAAAACAGGCTCCACAATCTGGGCTTTCAGGAATTATCAAAGAAGCGATCAATTCTCCATTGCTCGTGCCGCTTCTGGCGATCCTGACAGCCATGGTTGTGGGAGGTGTGATCATTGCGATGGTCGGGGGAAATCCATTTGCAGCCTATCTCGGATTGGCGCAAGGCGCGTTCGGCTCGTTTAAAGCCTTAAGCGAAACCGCTGTGTGGGCGTCCCCTTACATTTTTGCGGGTTTGGCGGTGGCGCTGGCCTTCAAAGGCGGTCTGTTCAACATCGGCGCCGAGGGCCAACTGGCGCTTGGCGCAGTAACTTCTGCATGGGTTGGCTATGCCCTTCCGGATATGCTCGGTATAACCCTGCCACCAATTCTCCATATTTCTTTGACGATTGGAGCAGGGATACTCGCAGGTGCCTTATGGGCCGCCATCCCGGGCGCATTAAAGGCCTATACGGGCGGGCATGAGGTCATCAACACCATCATGATGAACTACATCGCTCTCAACATGGTTTCCTTCTTACTCAATGGACCTATGAAGGACAGAACCCCTGGCAACGTGATTGCGCGCACCCCTGAAATCGCCGAGAGCGCTCGTATCCCAATAATTTTTGAAGGTTTGCGCGTCCACTGGGGGTTCGTACTGGCTCTATTTATTGCATTCCTGGCCTGGTGGTTGTTGTGGAAAACTACGGTTGGATTCGAAATCCGCACGGTAGGCATGAACCCAGATGCAGCCAAATATGCTGGCATCAATGTCAAACGTACCATCGTCTTGACCATGGCCTTGTCCGGTCTGCTAGCCGGAATGGCTGGTGCTATCGAAGTGACTGGCCTGAACTACCGCCACGAACTCGGGTTTTCGATTGGCTACGGTTTTGACGCGATTGCCATCGCCCTGCTGGGAAAGACACACCCGCTCGGGGTGGTGCTGGCAGCCATCCTGTTCGCCGGGATGCGCAATGGCGGCACTCGTATGCAATTCCTGACCCAGATCCCGGTGGACATTATCTCGGTCATCCAGGCCTTGATCCTGCTTTTCGTCGCTGCCGACGCCATTATCCGCTACATTTACCGCATCAAAGTAGAAGAAGAACGCGTCACATTGACACGCGGGTGGGGAGGTTAACATGGACTGGCGCCGTTTCGGTTTTATCTTCCTGGTCATTGCGGTCCTTTTTGGCGTGGTCGTCGCAATTGGCAGCAAAGCAGACTCGCCTGTTCTCATCATCACCAGTATGCTGGCAACCACAATCGCTGTGGCTACTCCCCTGACACTTGGCGCACTCTCAGGCATCTTCTGTGAGCGCGCAGGCGTGGTCAACATTGGCATTGAAGGCATGATGCTCGGTGCGGCCTTCTTCGGTTGGCTGGCAGCCATCTACATGAACACCATCTTCGGATTTGCGCCGCTTCCCAGTCTGCTTATTGGCGTGCTGTTCGCCATGCTCTCGGGAGGTCTCTTTGCCCTCTTGCACGCCGTGCTCTCGGTCACTTATAAAGTAGACCAGATCATCGGCGGAACAGTCATCAATATTCTGGCCGTAGGCGTGACCGGCTTTCTCAACCGCCAGTTATTCTTCGAAAAGGGCAGTATCTTTGGCGGCCAGGTACCGCACGCTCCGGGAGTATTGCCCCGTATCCAAATCCCATTCCTGGCCGACATCCCTGTCGCCGGGCGTATATTCGACCAGCAACCGATCACGATTGCAGCTATATTGTTGGTCATCATCGCACACTATGTGCTCTTCTATACTCCCTGGGGGCTGCGGACGCGCGCCGTAGGCGAACATCCCAGAGCTGCCGATACGGTTGGCATCAACGTAGCTTTCATGCGCTATGCCAACGTCGTCATCGGCGGTATGTTGGCCGGGCTGGGCGGCGCCTACTTCACGCTCGAATCCGTCCCCTCCTTTGAACCGCTGATGACCAACGGGCGCGGCTTCATCTCGCTGGCCGCCATGATCTTCGGCAACTGGTCGCCTTTCGGAGCCTGGGCTGCTTCCTTGGTCTTCGGCACAGCGCAAGCTTTGCAGATCAACCTGCAATTCTACCGCCCCTTGATCCCGGACCAATGGGCTTTCCTGCAAAACTCTTACATTGTCGGGTTGGCTCCCTATATCCTGACCATGCTCATCCTGACCGGTATCATCGGCAAGACTACTCCGCCGGCCGCAGACGGCGTGCCTTACGAGAAATAGGAGGACAAGATGACAGACAATAACATCATCCTCCAGGCCAGGGGTGTCACCAAACGCTTCCCCGGCGTACTGGCCAACGACAAAGTAGACTTCGACCTGAAAAAAGGCGAAATCCACGTGCTGCTGGGCGAGAACGGCGCCGGTAAAACCACGCTGATGAACATCCTTTATGGGCTTTACCACCAGGATGAAGGCGAGATGCTCGTCAATGGGGTAGCCGTCAAAGTTGACAGTCCAAACGATTCGATCGCGCTGGGCATCGGCATGGTACACCAGCACTTCATGCTTGTCCCGGTTTTCACGGTTGCAGAGAATGTCATGCTGGGCGACGAAACAACCCGACGCGGCATACTGGACCGAAAAACTGTCTCCGCCAAAGTGAAGGAGCTCTCGCATCAACATGGACTGGATGTTGACCCCGAAGCTTTGGTCGGACAGCTACCCGTCGGCATTCAACAGCGCGTCGAGATCGTTAAAACGCTCTATCGGAATGCACAGATCCTCATCCTCGATGAACCAACTGCCGTGCTCACACCGCAGGAAGCCGATGAACTCTTCGTCATCATGCGCGGGCTAACCGAACGCGGCGTCTCGATCATATTCATTACCCACAAGCTCAAAGAAGTGCTGGCCGTTGCAGACCGCATCACCGTCATGCGTTCAGGTCGCGTGGTCGGCACTGTCACGCCCGAAGAAATGAATGAAGCCAAGCTAGCTTCCATGATGGTGGGCCGCGAGGTCATCCTCAAAGTCAAAAAGGGCGAAGCCGAGCCAAAAGAAAAGATCCTGATCGTTGAAAATCTGGAAGTACAGGATGACCGCGGACTGGAAGTCGTGCGCGGGGTATCCTTCGAAGTACGGGAAGGCGAGATCCTGGGTATTGCTGGTGTGCAGGGCAATGGCCAAACCCAGTTAGCCGAGGTGCTGACCGGTCTTCGTCTTGCCAAAAAGGGCAGTATCTTTATGAACGGCAAAGACGTAACCGGCAAGACGCCTCGACCCATCATCGAGGCCGGCCTGGCGCATATCCCTGAAGACCGTCAGCGCCATGGGCTTGTGCTGGGAGACACAGTTGCCGACAACCTGGTGTTGTGCACCTACTACCAGCCGCCGTTTGCCAAGTGGATCGTGATACAGCAGGAGGCAGTGGATGCCAACGCTCGTAAACTGATCGAAGAATACGACGTGCGTACGCCCTCGCCCTTTGTGCTGACTTCCAAATTGTCGGGCGGCAACCAGCAAAAAGTCATTGTGGCGCGCGAACTCAGCCGGGACGTGAAGCTGCTGATCGCTTCCCAGCCGACTCGCGGCCTAGATGTGGGTTCCATTGAATACATCCACAAAGAGATCATCGCCATGCGCGACCGGGGTATCGGCGTGCTGCTCATCTCCGCTGAACTGGACGAGATCATGGCCCTCTCCGACCGCATTGCCGTGATGTATCGCGGACAAATCGTCACCACGGTGGATGCCAAAAAGGCCACCCGCGAAGAGCTTGGTTTGTGGATGGCAGGTTCGCACGCCTGAGTTATTCTTTGTAGTGTAGGAGAAGTCCAAAAATAAGGGTTGGACGTGCTGCACACGTCCAACCCTTATTTTTGGTTTTTTTTACGAACTGTGTGAGTCCAATTGTTATGAGGCTGTCCAAAAAGCCTGCTTTTTCCTTTTTGGACAGCCCGAAGTGGGAGAAAGTGCTGTTAAATTGTCCCGATCTGTGGATTGCAGACCAAAAAAACATCTAAATTAGCCCACAAGTGGGAGA
>CAZLOC010000083.1:0-11929 GCA_964560935.1 uncultured Anaerolineaceae bacterium
AGTTTTTCTTGTTCCATGGAGGGCAATAGGTGGAGGGCAACCAAATGTAAAATTACTTCCTCCTACAAGCCTGGTTATAATCCTCCAGCACATTCTTGATCTTCGCCAGTAAAATTTGTTCGGGGGTAATGGTTTTCCATTTACCTTCGCTATTTGCCCATATATCGGGCACAAATTGTTTCAGTAACGGCATAGGTAGTGAGATTGGAGTCAGCTTTGCAAGCATTGTATTCAAGGCACGTTGAACCCTTTGTTCAGTCCAATAGTATCGAATTCGATCACTGAAACTATATTTGCGCTTCAGGACCTGTTCTGCCTCGGTACCATGATAATACTTGATCCAGTGTTCCGGATGCTCTACCATGACATTCTCCAACACTGAAATGATGTTCGAGCGTTCATGCGAGGGAAATAACTCATTTTCCATCATCCCTAATGCGAAAACTGCTTCACGGAAAGCAAAGGTTAGTGCAGGGCCTACTTTGAGAATAGCGAAATGATCACAAACAAGATTCTCCAGAGCTTCACACGTTTGATAATCCGTCGAATGTGCTTCATACACGATCGGTTGACTTTCGATGAACTTTGATAATTCCTTCGCTGCTTCAGGCCAATACGGCAGTACGAATTCATCACCAAATTCCACACCCGGCTGGACAACAATTGCGATAATCCGTTCCCATGCAGACTGTACACCTTCTCGGTAGACTGCCTCTCGTGTGACCTCGATGGTCTGCCGCACGTCTTCGACCTTTGTCACGCAGACGCCTTCCTCGTGCCCAATTGCTCCACCGGGAATTGGCACTTCCGTGCCGATCACATACCGCAAATTCTCATTGCTGACGCTCTCGGCTACCCTGGCCAGTCTGGCTGTGCGGCTCGCCGAAACATCTACATCGATAGCACCTTCGGGGTCGTCCGCGAGGCGCATGCTGCAATCCAGATGGATTTTGACGAAGCCTGCTTCCACATAATCACGGATTAGGGCCTCCGCCTTACTCAGCGCAGCTTCAGCTGGCTCATTCTTCCACACGGATGGCCCAAGATGGTCACCGCCTAAAATAATATTTTCGAAGGGGTAATGACTTTCCCGGGCAATCTCTCGCACATAGCGGACGAAATCCGCCGGGGTCATACCCGTGTAGCCGCCGAATTGATTGACTTGGTTGCAAGTTGCCTCGATGAGCAGGGGGCCCATGTCTTCTTGCATTGCAGCTTTTAATACCCAGGGATGGGCTGAACAAATCGATACGATCCCTCTCGGCTCGCCACGTTTTTGCGCTGCCACGAGATCATCAAGGTACATATCTCATTGCCTCGTCTAACCCGGGTTGTCCTTCTGTGCCTCCAGCTTTTTGTGTGGACAACGCACCGCAAGCGCAACCTAAACGTAAAGACTTTCCCAGTTCCCAAGTGTGTAAAAAGCCATAGAGAAAGCCGGCATTGAATGAATCGCCTGCCCCAACCGTATCAATGACATTTGCGGGAATGGAAGCGACCCTGACCTTCTGGCCCCCTTGGACTCCCAATGCACCAGCCGCTCCCAGTTTGACCGCCAGCGCATCCACCCGGGACCCGAGCCAGTCCGCCGCCAAATCAATATTTGCCTCTCTTGAAAGCGATACCGCCTCTTTTTCATTCGGGAGGAACACGTCCGTGGCTGCGAGCAGCTCGTCAAATCCTTCCCATTTTTCGGAAGGGTCGTAATTGGTATCGAGGGAAGTCGTCAGTCCAAATCCACGCGCCCGCCTGAAGAGACCTGGCAGCCCGGGCTGGAGGTTCGTTTGCAGGAAGTATGAGGCCACGTGCAGGTGCCGTGCCTGGCGCAGTAACGCGTCAGAGATGTCTGAAGCCTGTAGCGCCGGGATCAGGCCCGGGTGAGTCAGAATCGCGCGGTCAGAACCTGAACTAAGGATTACGCTCAGGCCCGTCTGCCTATCCTCATGAACGATGACGTTATTCACATCTACATCCCGCTTTTGCATTTCAGCCAGCATAAAACGGCCAAAGACATCGTCGCCACATATGCCGATGATAGCAACCCTCAGCCCAAGACGGGCTGCACCACATGCAAAGATGGAAGACGATGAACCAATGGTAAGCGCAGCAGCGTCGACCAGTTTTTCTACCTGACCAAACTCGGGCACGACGTCGCCCGTCAAGATCAAATCGGGATTGATTTCGCCGGCAACGAGGATGTCGAAAGTTCTCTCAGACATAAAAGTCTTCTACCTGTTTTCGTGTTGGAGCACCCTCCATCGGACCCATCTTTGTGACAGCCAGGGCCCCAGCAGCATTTGCAAAGTTCCCCACCTTTTCCAGCGGCCAGCCCGATTCAAGACCCGCAATAAAGGCCGCTGAGAAGCAATCACCAGCGCCAGTGGGGTCTACTTCTTCAACCGGAAAACCGGGCAGGTCGATTCGCTGACCGCGATGGATTACCGAGCAGCCTGCCGGACCGCGTTTTATAACAATGATCGCACTTGGTTTTGCAGCCAGAGCCTGCGCTGCGCTGTCAATATCTGCTTTCCCTGTGAGTGTATAAGCTTCCACTGAAGTGGGAAGCAACAGGTCTGCCGATGAGATAAAGGGGGCCAGAATCTCGCGGGCCTGCTCAAATGGCATAAGCTCGGAGCGGAGGTTGGGATCGAGGCTGATTTTTCCACCCGCGGTTTTGGCCAGCTCTGCTGCGCGAAGGCAAGCAGCCTGGCTGTCATCGTTAAGAAAGACTGTCGAGCCGGAAATATGTAACCATTTCACCTTCTCGAACAGAACTGGCGAGATGAGTTCAGGCTTTATTTGCCCCGCAGCAGCATGACGGATATGGAAAACAAACTCACGCTCGCCAGAGTCATCGTAAGCAACGAAGGCCGAACCGGTAGCGTATCCCTGCGCTAATTGCATGCCGGAAGTATCTACTCCCTCGGCCGAGAGACGCGCTCGCAAAAAGCGGCCGAAAGCATCCTCACCGATAGCCCCGATGAAAGCAGTGTCCAATCCCAGGCGGGCCGTGGCAACGGCGAAGATAGCGGGCGCTCCACTGGCAAAGGGGCCGCGGAATTCGCCGGGACGATCAAGCGGTTGACCGACAGTCGGACGCATGATCTCGACCAACATTTCACCGAGGGCTATGATTTCAGCCATAATTAATAGTCAGCATACCAATGACTGTCTAGCTGCGAGGCCAGGTAAAACTCCATCCAGGGTTTGGCGAGCGCGCGGCACAGTGCGGTCAGGCGGGATAAACGCTCTTGGGCAACGGTCTGTAGGAAATTAACACGGGCATTAGGCGCCATCTCTACGGCTTCTTTCCATACAGCGCGGCCGACGGCTATTCCAGATGCTCCGGCATTGCATGCAACGGTGACCTGGCGCAGGTAAGTCTCATAATCAACTGCAGCGGAAAGCAGAATCCACGGCGTGATGGAAGCGGATGAAACCTCTATGCAGGCTTCCATCCATTTGGATTCGTCAATATCGTTGATGTCTAGCGGAAATTCGGCTTTGAGAATATCTACATTGAGCGGGGTCAGCCTTCTGGCGGTTTCGACAACAACGTATCGTTTTTCTTCAGAATTCAGTTTTTTATTTTCATTCAGCGAATACGAAAGCGGTTCAAGCATAAGCACCAAATCATACTTTTTGCAATCTTCCGCAACCATAGATGTGAATTCTTCGATTTCTTTTGCGGTGGATGAGTCGGGATGGTAATACACCAACAACTTGACCGCACTTGCGCCCATGCGCTTGGCTTTTTCCACAGACCAGCCAGGGATGATTTGCGCGTGACGTGCAGTTGCATCGCCAGAATAGCCAGTAGACTCAAGCGCGACAACCAACCCAACACCCTTCGGGATCGCGTGCTGAGCAATGGCTTGTGCCGCCGAGACTTCAGGGTCGAGTAAGACGGCGGTTGCCTCCTCAGCCAGGGCAGAGGTGACATCGATTTTGAAACGGGAGAGTTCACCGTTGTTGGCAAAAGCAGGGTTGGCTTTTCGCAGGTTCTGGCGGTGGTCGAGGGCGAGGGCAGTGAATGTCCCATGAGGCGAGGAGATTTGTTGCAGTCCGCGAAGTTTGCCGATGGAGATGTTTTGCATGATATTCCTTCGTTATGAGCAGAACTTGATCCAGGCACCTAGATCACGATTTTTGAGGATGGTACTGAACTTTAATTCCTTTGATTTGCGGCAATACGATTCAAAGTCGCCGCCCAGGTCGGTATATTCCGCGGCAAAAACGGGTTTGCCGGCTTCAATAAAGGGCAGCATGTCTTCTGCCCAGCCGTAGTAGAAGGCGTCTTCGGTGATGGCAAAGTCGAAGTGTTCGACCAAGTCTTTCACCTGGTCGGATGCGTTCTTGACACCAATGGCGAGACCGCGCTTGTGGGCTTCGTCTGCGAGCCAAAGCGCATATTTGAATTGATCATCGTAGGTGAGCGGGAAACCTGTATTGTTGGTATAGATTTCCATATTGTCGGGCTCGAGCGCGTCGAAGCCTTTGGCTTTGCATAAATCCAGTCGTACGAGCATGATGGGGGCAAGTTTATAGATTTGGCGGATGTCCAGCCATTTTTCACCCGGCCAACCGTCGTAATCTTTCCCTAATACTTCCTGCGGGAACTTGTCTTTATCGGGACGCCAATCTTCCCACGAGCCGACGCTGATATAACAAATCACCTTGCGGCCTCTGGCGTGCAGGTCGTCGATGATGGATTGGTCGACGTATAAATCCACATCGAAAACATCGGCTTCGATGGAGGTGTCAATATCGTTGTTGCCGATCTGCCATTGCCAGGTGAACCCTACGGTGGGACGCCACCAATTTTGGAAGGGGGAAGCAGGAGGGGGCATAAGGATTGGAGTCTCCGTCGAAGCAGAATTAGATTGGAGTGAGGGCGAAGCGGGTTCACATCCGATGAGGAAAGATGACAGAAGAAATATAGAGACGATTACCCTATACAACATAATGACTGAATTGAGGCAGATATTCCTTGTGTTGCGCGAACAGTTCATTCGTCATTTGCCTGATCTCAGCGAGCGATAGCACCGAAGCGGTCAACGGGTCGTGGCAAATAGCGCGATAAATTGCGACGGGGTCGCCTTCGATAGAAGCGTTGATGGCCATTGCTTCGATGCCGCTGGAAAGTTGGGTGAGCAACGCGCATTCGGGCGGGAGCACGCCAACATGTATCGGATGGAAGCCGGCCTTGTCTACCAGGACAGGCACTTCCACGCAGGCGCCTCCGGGCAGGTTGGTGATGAGATGGGTGTTGCGGACATTGCCGTTGAACTTGAAAAGTTCGCCGCCTCCGAGGGCGTTGATGATGTAGGCGGCGTACTCCTGTCCGCGATGCAAGTCTTCGGGTGTAAGCGTTTGAGCGAGTCGCTCTTCGACCTGGTCTTTCCAGGTGGCCTCGTTATGCTGGTATTCCTTGAGGATATAGGCATATTCACCTGGATTCCAGCCGGTGCCTTGCGTGCAATATTTTTCGATCAGGTCGGGGCGTTTGCGGAACCACCAATTGTATTCGGAGTTGTGCCCGCTGGATTCAGTCACGTAATAACCCAGCGCCAGATACATTTCATTACGCACCTGCTCCTCGTTGTAGATCTCTGGTCGTTCGGTGATAGCTTTGTGAATAAGCGGGTACGCGTCTTTGCCGTTCCATTTGTACTCGAGATACCAGGCCTGGTGATTGATGCCTGCGCAGACATAGTCGATCTCGTCGAACGGCGCGCCGATCCATTCTGCCAACCTCATCGCCGTGCCTTGCACCGAGTGACATAAACCAGTCACTGGGATGAAGGTCTGCCGTTGCAGCGCAGCGCATAACATGGCCATCGGGTTGGTATAGTTTAGCAGCACTGCGTCCGGGCAATGCCTTTCCATGTCACGGACAATATCCAGCATCGGGTTGATCGTGCGCAGGAAGCGGAAGATCCCGCTTGGACCGCGCGTGTCACCGACGTTGATATCTACACCATATTTCTTAGGGATCTCGATGTCATGCCGCCAGACTTCGGTGGAACCGGCCAGGATGGTGGTGAGGACCACATCTGCGCCTCTGAGCGCTTCGACCCGGTCCAAGGTTGCTTCCACTTTCGCGGGGTGATTCCCCGCTGCGACCAGTTTTTCCACACCCTTTTTAGCCCATTCGAGCCGTTCGGCATTGGTATCCATCAGAGAAATGGTAGCGTCCTGTAACAATGGAAAAGTGAGGATATCGCGCACGAGTTCGCCCGTGAAGCCCAGGCTGCCTGCGCCGATAAAGGTGATTTTGGTCATAGGTAGGTTCTCCAGTGTCAAATGTCAGGGTATTATCGCTTCACACCGCTCAGGGCAATGCCTTCGATGAATTGCTTCTGTGCAATGAAGAAGATGATGAGCAATGGCAGAATGGACAGGAACGCGCCCGCCATCAACACGGTGAATTTCCCGCCCATTTGAAGTTGCTGTTGAAAAAACGCCAGTCCAACCGTGAGCGTGGTCTTTTGCATGTCGGTGGGGAGATAAACAAGTGGATGAAGCAGGTCGTTCCAGGCGTCCTTGAAGACGAAGATCGCCAGCGCGGCCACGGCGGGCTTGGAAAGCGGCAAGTAGACGCGCCAGAAAATGTTGAACAGGGAAGCGCCGTCCATGCGGGCGGCATCCACAAGGTCACGCGGGATCGTAAGGAAATATTGTCGCAGGAGGAAGGTCCCAAAAGCGCCACCCCAAAAGGCGGGGAGAATGAGCGGCCATTGAGTCCCGATCAGGCCGAGATATTTGAAGATGATGAAATTGGGGATCAACGAAACCTGTGCAGGAATCATCAGAGTGGCGAGCAGGAGCGCGAAGAGAAAATCGCGTCCCCTAAACTTGACGATGGCGAACACAAAGGCCGCCATGGCGCAAGTCAGGATTTGACCAATGACCGCCAGGATGGACAGTTTGAAACTGTTGAAGGTCAGGTAGAAGAAAGCCTGGTCGGGCAGGTCTTCGAAGAGGTCAACGTAATTCTGTAATGTAAAGGGATTAGGAATGAAGTTGCGCGAGAACTGTGCGGCAGGTTCGCGAAAGGAAACGGAGACCATCCACAGGAAAGGAACCAGCATGGTCAGCGCACCGAGAACGAGGAGCGTGTACGTGAGAACGTCAAGGATTTTTTTTGGAAGCGACTTGGACATACCCGGTTCCTATTCGTAGACCACGTAACGGCGTTCCCACCAGAACATGATTGCCATGAAAACCGCCACCAGCAACGCCAGTTGAATGGCCTGCGCGCTGGCGTCGCCCATACGGAAGAAGTGGAAGGCATTACGATAGATCGAATACACCGCCACCGGGACGCTGCTATCGCCCTGTCCGCGGCGCGTCAGCATGTAGATGTAATCGTAGGCTTGAAATGCGTTGATGGCCGAGATCAAGGTTTGGAAGAAAATGCTGGGCGTGACCAGTGGCAAAGTCACCTTGAAGAATTGCTGGAGGTCGCTGGCGCCATCCAATGAGGCGGCTTCGTAATAGTCGCGCGGGATAGCAGTGAGACCAGCGAGAAAGATGATCATGCCTTCACCGATCGCGCCCCACACGTTGACGATCACCACCGACATCATGGCGTTGTCCGTGCACAACCAGCAGACCGGCGCAAGTCCGAGGCTCTCCAACATCCAATTCAGGATGCCGGTGTCCTTGCCATAGATCATGTTCCAAACCAGTGCCGTGGCTACGGCGGAGGTCACTGCGGGGAGAAAATAAATAGTACGGAAAATGCCAACACCGCGGATCTTGCGATTGAGCAAAACCGCCAGCACAAGTGAAATGCCCACCACTCCCGGCACGTACAACGCGGAGAATTTCAGCGTGTTCACGAACGCCTCGATGTAATCCTTGTTTTGGAACAGAGCGACGTAATTCGAAAGCCCTGCCCAGTTGGGCGGGTTGATCAAATCCCAGTCGAAAAGACTGAGCCCAAGCGTTGCTAACAACGAACCGATCGTCCCGAACACCAGGCCGATGATGGTCGGCGCAAGCATGAGCCACAACCAAAGTTTCTCACGCCCGAGGGGTTTGAGGCCATATTCCATAGCACGCTCCACCTATCCCCCTGCGCCCCCCTTCCCTAGCAGGGAAGGGGGGAACGGGGGGTTAGGTTACTTATTCTTTGCCAGCACTTCGTCCGCTGCCGTAATCACTTCATCGATGGTAGTGTCCAACTCTGCCTCGCCGTCAAAGACGGGGATCAACCCGTCACCAACGACACCTGCCCATTCCTCATAACCTTTGAAGACCGGCTTCATGCGGGCGAAGGCAACCGAGTCCAGGAACACACGCTGGTCGAGGCTGCCAGGTTGTTTAAGATATGCATCGCTTTCTGCCACGGACTTGAGCACCGGGATGGCGAAGCCCAATTCCGCCAGGCGTTTCTGTCCGGCCTCACTCAACGCGAACTTGATGAACTCAAACGCCGCATCCGGGTGTTTGGAATTCTTCGCGACCACGAAACCAGCGCTGTTCACACTAGTGGCGCGTCCTGCGGGACCGCTGGGCATGGGCACCACATTGAAGTTGATTCCCGCCTGTATGTACCCCGGCACCGCCCAGTGACCGATGGTGGTCATGGCCGCCATCCCCGCCTGGAACAGATCCCCGCCAAACTCACCGGCCGCGGTTGGTGTCGGCATCACGCCCTCTTTATAGAGGCCGTCAATGTATTTCCAGGCATCACGCGCGCCGCCTTCGCCGATCAACGTCTTGGTGTGATCCGCGCTGATGATGTCACCGCCGTATGCCCAAATGGCCTCGCTCCACAATAGTTCCATGTCCCAGGTGTCCGACCAGAAGCCATACTGCTCGATCTTGCCATCGCTGTTTGTATCGAGCGTCAACTGTTTGGCGGCGGCCAGCAGGTCATCGTACATCCAATCCGCGGTGGGATACGCTACACCCGCAGCATCAAACATGTCTTTATTGTAGAACAGTACGATGGTTTGGAAATCGCGCGGCAAGCCGTAGTAACCATCTGCGGTTTTGTAGGCAGTCAAGGTCTGCGGGTAAAAGCCGTCCAGAAAGCCGGGGTTGGCGTCGATATATGGCTGAAGGTTCAATAACGCGCCGCGGCTCTGCCAGTCCAGGAAGAGCGGGGCGTCCATCGCGAATACATCCGGCGGCGTTCCGCCCGCGATCAACGTGTTCAACTTCGTCCAGTACGAATCCCAATCCGAGACATCCACCTTCACGGTGATGTTCGGGTTGGCTTTGTGGAAATCGTCCACCACCGCCTGCCACACCGTCAGTTCCTCCGGCGCACCCCACATGGTGAACGTGATTTCTACCGGTCCCTCTGCAGCGGGCTTTGCGCCTCCACCACACGCGGTAAGCATCAGGCTTGCAATAATAAGAACGAACATCAACTTTTTCATGCTTTTCTCCTTTTGGTTAGAAATTTAGTTTCACCACGGCTGTCAAATTCGTTGGATGGTCGGGATTGAGTCCTTTTGATAGTGAACGATAAAACGCCATCAATTGCAGAGTAGGCAGATATAAGGTTTCCTTCATTGAATCTAAGTTTGGTTTTCGCGCAATACGGCAAATTGACGCGCGATGCGTGCGGCGCTGGAGGCATCTCGGGCATAGGCATCCGCGCCGATCGAATTGGCATATTCCTGCGTGACCGGCGCTCCACCGACCAAAACCTTGACCTTCTCTCGCAAGCCGGCGGCTTTAAGCGCTTCAATGGTGACGGCCATGTTGTTCATGGTGGTGGTCAGCAGGGCGGACATACCGATCAGGCTTACACCTTCTCGCGCGGCATCCACGAAGGCTATAGGGGCTACATCCACGCCAAGGTCAATGATCTCGAACCCGGCGCCTTCCAGCATCATGCCGACCAGATTCTTGCCAATATCGTGCAGGTCGCCTTTGACGGTACCAAGGATCATCTTTCCGACGGGTTCCACGCCCGAATCAATCAACAGGGGCTTGAGGATCTCCAGCCCGGCTTTCATCGCGCGGGCCGCAATCAACATCTCAGGCACAAAGAATTCCCCCTTTTCGAAAAGATATCCAACTTCATCCATGGCGGCAATGAGGCCTTGCTGGAGGATTTCCGTAGCAGGAACATCCGCTGCCAGCGCTGACTGGACATTTTCTTGTACGCCTCCCATATTGCCTTCCAAAATAGCTTGACAAATACTTTCTATCTGATTGTTCACGATTCACCTCGTAAGATAAATTACAGATATTTTCTACCGTTGCGATTTCCATTCATTGATGAAGATATCAATATTATTCCAGGTACTTGGTTCATCCACAGTGAAATTGTCCACTGGCGATAAAATCATTCCCTTGGGACCTAGCGTTTCCAAGGCGTGCCGCACTGCGGAACGTATCTCTGCTTCACAGCCACGTTCCACGGTTACAGCCGCAGAGACGCCGCCCCACAAACATACGTGCTCTCCTATTTTTTCCTTCATTAGAGGCATATCCGTATAAGTGCCCTGAATCGGATCAATACCGATCAACACATCAATGCCAGCTTCGTTATAGTAATCCAGCATCGGTTTGGTGCCACTGGAGCAAATATAGCCGAATTTGACACCGCGTTCGTGTGCCAACGCCACCTCCGCTTTCAAGCGGGGCAAAACCTCACGCTGGAAAAACTTCGGGATCACAAAGTCACAACCTTCATACCACGCGCGCCTGATGTATAGATCGATATTCGCTAAGAGTACTACTTCCATGCGTCGCATGTTCCACTGGTGGATCATCTCCAGAAGCTGGCTGACAAATTGAGGTTGCTCGAGCATTAAGATCATCAGGTTTTCCATACCGCACAACCAGTTGGCCATATCCATGCCAACCCCCCATCCGCCGGCCAACAGCACTCCATTATTGTCAACAAATGACCGTGCTATTGATGCTTCTACGCCAAAGGTTTGAACATCTGCTTCTTCTGGCGCGGTCAAGAGGTATTGTAGCGCTTCCAAGTCTTTTGGAGAGGTCACCAGCGGTTTGTCGGCACGTGGAATTTGATAATCGTCAATGAAAGGGATGAATTCTCCATGCGGCCAATCACTCGAGAGGCACACATTGGTGCTTAGTTTTCCAGCAGGGGTTTCATATTCCTTGAATAATCTACCGGTGAGCGAGTCACCTACTTGCCAGGTTTTCATTTTTACATCAGGATGAAAACGGACCGGCAATCCTCTTAAATCCGGGTGATCGCGGCGTTGCCTGCGGGAGGCAGTGGGGATGAATAGCATCGGGTCTAGACCCATCTTCAGTTCGGCCAAAGTGGTTGCAAAGAGATCCTGCTTGTGTTTGTTGCGCAGGATCGCAAAACTCATAAAGCTACAGGGGACATAATCGACATCCTGATGAGTGATTGCTCTGAGAAGTCTCTGGCGGGAATCAAGCGTATACATTTTCACTCCAAGTTTTCAGTTTCATTCATAGATTGATTCCTTATACCAGTCAATTGGACGATGGTTGCCCAATTCGGTTGGCTACGGATACCTCCGGCCTGGGCAGCAACCTCCCTGCCGCATTGACTGGCTATTTGCAGGCATTGATCAAGTGGCAGACCTCGCAGCCAGCCGACCAGGAAACCAGCATCGAAGCTGTCGCCCGTGCCGATACTATCTCCGCCAGTACTAACTGGCAAGACGCAGGTATGGCGTTCGCCCTTTGAGACTACCAGCGCGCCCTTTTCACCTTGTTTGACGGCGGTAATGGCGACACCCATCCCTTGAAAAAACCGGATGGCATCATCCACACTGGATGTTCGGCTGATACATCTGGCTTCCTGCTCATTGGGCATAAAAACATCTGTCAGAGGGAGGGTATTTTGTAGAGCACCATTCCATTTTTCTTCGGGATCCCAGTTGGTATCCAGAGATGTGCTCAGGCCGAAAGAGCGGGCACGTGCGAATATGCCTGGAATTGCTGGGCG
>CAZLOC010000084.1:0-11876 GCA_964560935.1 uncultured Anaerolineaceae bacterium
CCCGGCCACGGGCGCGCCGCGCCTGCCCCTGCACATGTCGACGGCATTCAAGCTGCCTAAATTCGGCATCAAATTGTTCGACGCATTGATGCTGGGCTCAGCCCGCCCGCCCTTTGCGTATACACGCTGGGGCAACCCCACCTTGCGCGCGCTAGAAGAGCGCCTGTCCGCGCTGGAAGGGGCCGAAGCGGCGGTGGTGACTGCCAGCGGGATGGCGGCGGTTTCAGCCTTGGTGCTCACCTTCCTGAGCAGCGGCGACCACCTGATCGCCAGCGAAGTCTGTTATGCCGGTTCGGTCGAACTGTTCGGGCTGCACCTGCCGCGCTTCGGGATCGAAGTCAGCCTGGTGGACACCAGCGACCTGGAGCAGGTCCGCGCGGCGTTGCGCCCCAACACGAAGATGATCTACGCCGAGACGCCCGCCAATCCCATCCTGCGCATCGCCGACATCTCCGCGTTAGCCGAAATCGCGCACAATGCGAACGCATTGCTGGCAGTAGATTCAACTTGGGCAAGTCCAGTCCTTCAAAGGCCCATCGCCCTGGGCGCGGACTTCGTCGTCCACAGCCTGACGAAATATCTGAACGGCCATGGCGACGCTTTAGGGGGCGCAATTCTGGGGACCGAAAAGAACGTGGGTCGCATCCGCAAGGAAATGCTGGTGCACCTGGGCGGCGCGCTCAGTCCCTTCAACGCCTGGCTGATCGCGCGCGGGCTGGTCACCCTGCCCATGCGCATGAAACAGCACTGCGGGAACGCGCTGCAAGTCGCCCGTTTTTTGGAGAGCCATCCGAAGGTGAGCCGGGTTTTCTATCCCGGCCTGGAAAGCCACCCGCATCACGAGCTGGCGGCGCGGCAAATGTCCGATTTTGGAGGCATGTTGACCTTCCAGCTCAAAGGCGGGCTGGGCGCGGCCATCACCCTGGCGGAGAAGATCCGCCTGTTCTCCTACGCCACCTCGCTGGGACACGCCCACAGCCTGCTGTTCTATTACCCGACCGACCTGTACATCGACGCCATGCCCTTCTACACGGACGAGCAAAAGTGCCGCATCCGCGAGTGGACCGGCGAGGGCCTCCTCCGCGCCAGCCTCGGGCTGGAAAGCGCGGATGACCTGATCCGCGATCTGGACCAGGCGCTGCGGGCGCGCACTTTCAAGGGGTTGGTTGGGCCGTTGGCTTACCAAGTGCTGAAAGGAATTAAAAAATAACCCGATTGCGGGAAACTATGAACGGGACACGGAATTCACGGAAAAGACGGATATTTTTTCCGTGTTTCACGGAAAGAAATCCGTATTTTCCCGTGTCATCCGTGTCCAAAAAACTGAAGTAAATAGATACCAGGATTGGAAAAGGCATCTTATGAAACTTTCATTTACAGTCGAGATAGAAAGCTCTCCGGAAGAAGTCTTCCGCTGGCTGAAAGACCCCGAGAAGGCTAAAAAATGGATGACCAGCGTCTCGGAAACCGAAATGCTGAGCGGAACACCCAATACGGTTGGGTCCACTTTTCGGGAGGTGATCGAAGATACAAATGGTAAAACCGAGATGCACGGGGTGGTAACCGGCTATCAAGAGAACGAGCTGATCTCGTTCCACTTGAGCGGCCAATACAATACGGTTGATGTAGAGTTTCGTCTGGAAAAAAACGGGGAGCGGACGCGCATCACCCAAAATGCCGAGGTGTGTTTCCGGTCGTTCATGAAGATCTTGAGCGTTTTCCTTGGCCCCGCATTCAAAAAGGGAATTACAGTGCAATCACAGGAAGAGTTCGCCAGGCTAAAGGAACTTTGTGAGGCAAAAGAGTAAGGAAAAGAGCCGCGTTTTGCCAGAAATAGTGCATTATAGGTATGATGTCTCACTCTTACACCGCTACCATAAACCATTAGGCATCCAGAGATTAAATTTGTGGAAACTGAAAAAAGGCACAGAGTAATTGGTGGAATCATTGGTGCCATTTCAGGATTTCTATTCATCCCAGTTTTGACGATTCTGACGGTTATCATCCCAATTCCAAGTACCATTGATTTAGTTCTCCTGTTAGGTTTTGCGCCAGCAGGTTATTGCGCTCTTATTTGTATTGGCGGGGCGTTTTTAGCTGTCATAGGTGCTGCTATAGGCACAGGAATTTCAGTGCTAGTAGATCGGTCTCAATCTTAGAAAAAAGCGTTTCACATCTTGCAAGAAACGGCCGAACCAGGCCTAGAACATGCCCTCGATACCGGCGATGGATTTGGCCGACATCGGGAAGTGATATTTTTTCCAATCGATTGCATATTAAACCGAATAAATTGCACCACTTGCCCGTTTAATTAATGATGCATATGGTACAGCGGCTGAATAAACCGTCAGGTTTTACAAACTTTTAGGATAATTAAGGTGTACTATATCGAAAACGTTCGGATCAAAGTAATCCCGGAGGAATGCTTATGAAAGCGATTATATACACAAAATACGGACCACCTGATGTTCTGCATCTCGAAGAGGTAGATAAACCTACCCCTCAGGAGGGTGAAGTCCTGATAAAAGTTCATGCGGCGTCTGTAAATTCATATGATTGGCGCCATATGAGAGCGGCGCCGTTCCTGGTTCGTCTGGATGGCGGGCTGCTCGAACCAAAAGACATCCGGCTTGGCGCGGACGTTGCCGGACGGATCGAAGCAGTCGGCAGTAACGTCAAGCTGTTCAAACCGGGCGACGATGTATTTGGAGATGTATCCACGGGCGGTTACGCCGAGTATGTATGCGCCCCAGAAAAGGTACTGGCTCTAAAACCAGCCAACGTATCATTCGAGGAAGCCGCCGCCACGCCCATGGCGGCATTGACCGCCTTGCAGGGACTCCGCGACAAAGCACAGGTCCAACCCGGGCAAAAGGTTTTGGTCAACGGCGCATCCGGCGGCGTGGGGACTTTTGCTGTGCAGATCGCCAGGTATTACGGGGCCGAAGTGACCGGCGTATGCCGCACGCGGAATCTGGAGATGGCGCGCTCCATTGGTGCAGACCACATCATTGATTACACAAAAGAAGATTTCACCAAAAACGGTCAGCAGTATGACCTGATCTTCGATGTAGCGGCGAATCGTTCGGTTTTTGCCTACAAGCGCGCATTAACTCCCAAAGGAAAATGTGTCGTTGCCGGATTCTCCACCCTGCCCCATTTGTTCCACATCATGTTACTAGGACCACGAGTATCAAAGACTGATGGTCAGGAAATCGGCAGCATGGGAATAGCATCAGTAAACAATGCGGATCTGGTATTTATCGGCGGACTTCTCGAATCTCGGAAAGTTGTCCCTGTTATAGATGGACGTTACCCACTCAATCAGACCACTGAAGCGCTCCGGTATTTTGAAGAAGAACATGCCCGAGGGAAGGTCGTCATCACTGTAGAACAAAAAGAAGGAGATTGAATCATGGGGGATGTACAGATCAAGCTTTCAGCATTGTGGTAGCTCTGATGTTAACTTATCTCCTTGGAGACGTGCTGCGCATCTTCAGCGGCGACTTTAAAGCAGGAGAAATCGGGGGCATGAAAATAAGCCAGGGGATGTGGTTGGGAATCGCAGTATTAATGTTGCTTCCGATCCTTATGGTTGTCCTGTCCCTGATGTTGCCGCATCAAGCCAATCGCTGGGCGAACATCATCGTAGCCGTCTTCTTCTTCGTCTTTAATCTGATCGGACTGCCTACCTACCCTTCGGCTTATGACAAATTCTTGATCATCGTAGGGCTGGTATTTAACATGTTGACTGTCTGGTTTGCATGGAAGTGGGTTTAAACAGGCTCTAACCAAAGAAATCCAATGGTAAGGATTGCAAAAAGGCCGTGATTTTACGGCCTTTTTGTATGTAAAAACTACTTGACATAATGTATATATTGTATTACTATATGTAAGTTATACATTACCAAATGTAAATAAAAACATACAAAAAGAGGTAAACATGTCCTTTCAGCAAAAAAACATCACCGTATCTTTGGTTAACTTTGTCCTGATTTTGGGATTCTATCTAATCAGGGTGATTCAGATGATCCAAAGCGAGAATTTCACTGCGACAAATGTATTTCGCCTTTGGGGAATCGTTATTGGACTTGCCATCATCGTAACGATCATCGGTACGATTCTCACCCACATTGTCTCCGCCATCATCCAAGCCATAAAAACGGGCGAAGAAGACCCAAAGATCGAAGATTTCGAAGATGAACGAGACCAGTTGATTGATCTGAGAGGCACGAAGGTTACTTATTTTGTCTCCTCGATCGGGGTTTTTCTTTCCATGCTCACATTTGCCCTTGGTCAGCCGCCGTTGGTGATGTTCACCCTGCTCATCTTCTTTGGAGTCCTGGCTCAGATCGTTGGCGATATTTCACGGCTGTATCTTTATCGCAGGGGGTTCTAAGATGGGCAAAAGTCGGATTAGCAATAACATTCGGAAATTGCGTTTTTTTCACGATGAAATGACCCAACAACAATTGGCTGAAAAGGTGGGTGTGACCCGACAAACCATTATCGCCATGGAACAAGAAAAATACTCCCCCTCCCTGGAGTTGGCTTTTCGCATCGCGCTCGTTTTTGGCGTACCGCTTGACGAAGTATTTTCTTACGATTCCGGAAATGAGTCCAATTAAGCGGTCAACAAAAAATCTGAAAACCTTCAGATTTATTCGACATACCATTTAGGAGAAAATTTATGAAAGCAATTGTATATGAAAAATACGGAACACCCGATGTTCTTCAGCTCAAAGAGGTGGAAAAACCTGCTCCGAAGGACAATGAAATCCTGGTGAAGGTTCATGCGACAACAGTAACAGCAGGGGACTGGCGCATGCGCAAGGCTGACCCATTTGCTGCAAGACTTTTCAATGGTCTCATAAGACCCAAAAAAGTAACTGTACTAGGGTTTGAGTTAGCCGGGGAAGTTGAAGCAGCAGGGGTAGACGTAAAATTATTTAAGAAAGGTGACCAGGTTTTTGCATCTTGCGGTCTTGGTTTTGGCGCTTATGCCGAGTACAAATGTCTGCCTGAAGATGGGGTGGTGGCAAATAAACCGGCCAATATGACCTATGAGGAAGCCGCCGCCGTTCCTATTGGGGGGCCTACAGCATTGCGTTTTCTTAGAAAAGGAAATATCCAGAGCGGACCTACCCACCGGTCAGGCAGGCAAAAAGTCCTTATCTATGGAGCTTCTGGAAGTGTAGGCACATTCGCGGTACAGCTTGCCAGGTACTTTGGGGCAGAAGTTACCGGGGTATGCAGTACCTCGAATCTGGAATTGGTGAAATCTCTGGGAGCCGACAGGGTCATTGATTACACTAAAGAGGATTTTACAGAAAGGGGAGAGCTTTATGATGTCATCTTTGATGCCGTTGGAAATATCTCGAAATCAAATTGCAAGAAAGCACTAACTCCGAACGGCACATATGTGACAGTCCTGGGGACAACAAAGGAAAGAACTGAAGATCTGATCTTCCTCAAAGAGCTTATTGAGGCGGGAAAGTTAAAACCGGTCATTGATAGACGCTATCCGTTTGAACAAATCCCCGAGGCTCACCGGTATGTCGAAAAAGGGCACAAAAAGGGAAATGTCGTCATAACTGTGGCGTATACCTAAGAAAGCGCCGTCCCGAAGGTTTTATTCGGGCAATTTAAGAGTCTGGCGACAACCTTCGGGACGTTTTTAATCTGGTACATCAAAGCTACTAAAGTGTCACCAGGAACAAACCGGTAAAAATAATCACATCCTGGGTGAAATGGATGCACCAAGTCCAAAACACCCTCTCGGTCTCGGCGATGGATTTGGCCAGCAGCCAGCCCAACTTACCAGGCTGGACAAGTAAAAATTCAGTGTACAATAAAAGAGAACAACATCTATAGGCCCTCGTGCCACTTCGAGAACACTCAAGACGGCAAGCAATCTCCTCGTTGGTGGCAGGAGATTGCTTGGTCTATAGTCAACGGCCCTTTCTTCGCTAAAGGAGGCTGGCATGGGAAAGAAAAAATCAAATCGGGACAACCCAAAACAATCAGAAGCGCTGGCCGATTCTGATGTGGCGCGAAAAAAATCATCGAAACAAAAAAATGAAAAAGTAAAAAGTAACCCGACAAAGTTAAACGGGAAGTTTTATGAAAAGGAACTGCGTCGCTTGCAGATCGAACTTGTCAAATTACAGGAATGGGTAAAGCATGAAGGCTTGAAGGTTGTAGTTATCTTCGAAGGCAGGGATGCAGCTGGAAAAGGCGGTGTCATCAAACGCATTACCGAAAGCTTGAATCCGCGCATTGTGCGCGTCGTGGCATTACCTGCCCCAACTGAACGCGAACGCACACAATGGTATTTCCAACGCTACGTTGCCCACCTGCCTGCAGCGGGTGAGATTGTTCTTTTTGATCGCAGTTGGTATAACCGTGCAGGAGTAGAGCGTGTGATGGGTTTCTGCACGGAAGAAGAGTATCGTGAGTTTTTACGATCTTGCCCGGAGTTCGAACGGATGCTGGTCCGTTCGGGCATCGTCCTCATTAAGTACTGGTTCTCGGTCAGCGACGAGGAGCAAGAACGACGGTTCCAGGCGCGTATTGACGACCGGACCAAACGCTGGAAACTCAGCCCGATGGACCTGGGATCGCGAACTCATTGGGTCGAATATTCGCGCGCCAAGGATGAAATGTTCAAATTCACGGACATCAAACAGGCTCCCTGGTGGGTCGTAGACTCTGATGATAAGCGTCGTGCGCGCTTGAACTGTATAGCCCACTTACTAAGCATGATACCTTTCGAAGACCTCACGCCAGAACCAATCGAACTGCCTTCCCCCCAGGATGAGATTGGTTATGTGAGACCACCAATGTCGGACCAAACTTTCGTGCCAGAAGCCTACTAACTGTCTGCCAATTATTTTGACCAATGAGAGAGCGTTCGGTAATTCAAAACAACCTTTTCCTTCATGTCATTCTGAGCCGCGTAGCGGCGAAGCCCGCCCTGAGCCGGGCCGAAGGGAATCTCAGGTTCTTATGGAGAAATTCGGTTAAGAGCGAGATTCTTCGCTCCCGGAGTTTATCCTGAGCTTGTCGAAGGGGTCGCTCAGAATGACATCAATAGAAATAAATAAAGTAGCGAAGATACATTTCAGATTGAGAGAATGAGAAACATGCCATCCTCCAAAATCAATACAGAAACATTCAACGACCCTTCCCTTTTCATCAACCGCGAACTAAGCCTGCTGGATTTCCAGCAGCGGGTGTTATCCGAAGCGCAGGATAAAAATAATCCATTGCTCGAACGGGTCAAATTTCTGGCGATTTTTGGGTCGAACATGGACGAATTTTTCATGGTGCGGGTTTCCGGCATCCGCAAATTGGTGGAAGCGAATGTAACGGAAATTTCACCGGATGGCATGACTCCGCGCGAACAACTGGCGGCTATCCGCAAGCGCTCTCTGGAACTATACGGGGAAGCCCATCGATGCTATCAGCGCGAGGTACTCCCTGAACTGGAAAAGACAGGCATCCACATTCTGGATTATAAAAAGCTCAACGAAGCCCAGCACAACCGCGCCGATACTTATTTTCATGATGTGGTCTTCCCGGTCCTGACGCCTCTAGCCCTGGATCCAGGTCATCCTTTCCCGCACATTTCGACCCTGAGTCTCAATCTTGCCATCGTCATCCGCGATAAAAAGGGAAACGAAAAGTTTGCGCGTCTCAAAGTCCCTGATACGCTCCAGCAACTGGTACCGGTCAAGCGCTCCTCCGGCGGAGCGCGCAGGGATGGTACGGTACCCTGGCATCATTATTTTGTCTGGCTGGAGCAGGTGATCACTGCCAATCTGGACGTGTTGTTCCCGGGCCTGCAGGTGGTGGAAGCGCATCCCTTCCGGATCATCCGGGATGCTGATATCGAAATTCAAGAACTCGAAGCCGACGATTTACTGGAAGCCATGCAACAAAGCATCCGTCGCCGCAAGTTTGGGTCGGTGGTGAAGGTTGCCATCTACGAGAATATGCCCAGGCCCATTCGTGAATTGCTGATCGAAAACTTACAGGTCAGGCCTACTGATATTTATATAACCGGTAGTAATCTTGGTCTGGCGAGGCTATGGCAAGTATATAACAGCGTTGACCGCCACGACCTGAAATACCCACCCTATAAGCCAGCTGTCCCAAGGCAATTTTCAAATGTCACCCTGGCAGGTGACATCTTCGAAATCATCCAGCAGGGGAACGTTTTGCTCCATCATCCCTATGATTCCTTCTCCCCTGTGGTCGACTTTCTCAACGCAGCGGCGCGGGACCCGGATGTGCTGGCCATTAAACAAACACTGTACCGTACCGGACAAAATTCACCCATTGTCGAAGCATTATTGGAGGCCGCCGAGAACGGCAAGCAGGTTGCAGTCTTGGTCGAACTGAAAGCCCGCTTCGATGAAGAGAGCAACATCGGTTGGGCGCAAACGCTGGAACGGGCAGGGGTACATGTCGTCTATGGTTTGGTGGGATTGAAAACGCATTGTAAAATCGCGCTGGTGGTTCGAAAGGAAGGGGAAGGCATCCGGCGTTATCTTCACCTGGCAACCGGGAATTACAATGAAGTTACTTCTCGCCTGTATGAAGATATAGGCCTGTTCACCTGTGATGAAACGATGGGGCAGGATGCAACCGATCTGTATAACTATCTGACAGGCTATTCCACAAAACAGGATTACCAGAAACTATTGGTTGCGCCAGTGAATTTAAGGGAAGGGTTAGAAAAGTTGATTCTCAGGGAAATCGATCATGCGAAAAATAAGCGCAAAGCACGTTTGATCTTTAAAGCAAATTCCCTGGTGGACAAGCGCATGATCCAGCTACTCTATGAAGCTTCCCGGAACGGTGTAAAGACCGATCTACTGATACGAGGGATTTGCTCCTTAATCCCTGGCATAAAGGATTTAAGTGAAAATATCCGTGTCATCAGCGTGCTCGGACGCTATCTGGAACACAGTCGTATCTTCTATTTTCACAATGCTGGCAATGAGGAGATCTATCTGGGCAGCGCCGACCTGATGCCACGCAACCTGAACCACCGTGTGGAAGTGGTATTCCCTATCGAACGCCCGGAACATATTCGTTACTTGCGAGATCATGTCCTTGAAACCTATCTCAAAGACAACATGAGCGCGCGCGTTATGCAACCGGATGGCACTTACAAGAATCTCCATCCCTCGGATAAAGAAAAAGGTGTGGATGTGCAAAACTGGTTGATGCAAAATCCTTCGGGAAGGATTCTGCGCTAGGTAATTAAGCTAACCAATTCTTGACACAACATTATTGCGCCATAAATCACACAACGCCATGATTAGGCTGCCCAAAAGGTCAGAAGAGAAGGCCTGTCTGATCACAGGATGGGGAATTAAGATTCAAAATCCATTTGAAGATGACATTGAAAACAGTTTACGTGCTGCTCCCAGGGAGGGTGAAAACTCATAATAGTCTGCGCCAAATGACACAATTTTTGCAGAAAAGGTCATAGGCGAGTGGCCAGAGTCAGGCTATGATGATAATGACCAAGGTATGCGCCATGAGGTATGGTCATCCTGGATTTAGTTTTATGACAGACACCGGAACCAGTATTGATGTGGAGTTTGGGAGTAGAAACATTGGTCTTCCCATCCTCTATACAAACAACTTTGAAGGGTTTTTCTCGTACATAAGAATAAATGTGCAAAAAGGCACAATGCAAAGAACAAATTACTTTTTGAGGAAGAGATGGACACAAAATACAAGGCCAGCGGGTCTCTGGCCACTGCCGTCACGAAGGCAGCCAGCAAACAAACATACTACACAATTCGTTTTTTCGTGGATCGGGAACGAGTCGAGGATGCTTACCGGGCTTACGGGTACTTTCGCTGGCTGGATGATGTGCTTGACGCGGAAACCGGCACAAAGCCTGAAAAGATCGCTTTCGTCAATCGCCAGAAGTCCATTTTGGAAGCCTGTTATTGCGGCGAAACGCCAGAAGATTTGTGCGCTGAAGAACGGATGCTGGTCGATCTGGTCCGCAATGACACGGAAAAGAACAGCGGGCTGCAATCTTACCTGCGGAACATGATGGCGGTCATGCACTTCGACGCCGAACGACGGGGGCAGGTCATCACGGAGGCGAAATTATCCGGATACTCGCGGGCGCTGGCTGTGGCTGTTACCGAAGCGCTGTACTATTTCATCGGTCACGATGATCCATCACCCTGCCACGAAGCACGCTACCTGGCAGTGACCGCAGCCCATATCACCCACATGCTGCGCGATGCGTTCGAAGACGCAGAGGCTGGATATTACAACATCCCGCGCGAATATCTTCAAGCACACGGATTATCGCCAAGAGATGTCGAGAGCCAGGCCTACCGCGAGTGGGTCTGCGGGAGAGTTCAACTGGCGCGCATGTACTTCAAGGCCGGCCGGGAATGCACGGCCCGGGTCAAGAACCTGCGCTGCCGGCTGGCAGGTTTCGCCTATACGGCGCGCTTCGAATGGATGCTACGCGCCATCGAGCGCGATAATTATTGTCTGCGTTCCGAATATCCCGAACGAAAGAGCCTGCGAGCTGGCCTGTGGATGGGCTGGTCAAGCTTGGCATCCATGTTCACATTCCCCTGGATAAAAAACAATTCCCGTACCCTGGCTGTACAACCAATTCGGATTGAAAAACTATGAAAACAAAAACTGTGATCGTCATTGGCGCCGGTATCGGTGGATTGACCGCCGCGACCCACCTGGCAAAACAAGGCCTGCATGTCACTGTAATCGAGAAAAATGCCCGTCCAGGCGGGCGCTGCGACCGCCTCAGTCGCGACGGGCACCACTTCGACACCGGCCCAACCCTGCTGGTCATGCCCCTGCTCTACGAATCGGAATTTGCAGCGCTGGGCACTTCCATACATGAAATGCTGGATTTACAGCGCGTCGACCCGACCTATCACCTGGTCTTCGACGACGGCAGTGGACTGGCGCTTACCTCCGACATGAAATCCTTACAGGAGCAATTGGAAAAGTTCGAACCGGGCAGTTTTCAGGGTTTCTTGCGCTACATGAACGAAGGCTACCGCCATTACCATCTGGGCCTCGAGAAAATGGTCCATCCCGATTTCCGCAAGCCGACCGACTTCTTCAAGCTGGGCAATCTACCCCTGCTCCATCAGGTGAAGCCGTTAGCGAAGCACTACGCCAACATGTCAACTTACTTCGATGACCCACGACTAAAAGCGGCTTTCACCTTTCAGGATGTGTATATGGGGCTGAGTCCCTTCGAAGCGCCCGCCACCTTCTCGATGATGCCCTACACCGAGTTGGCGCACGGCGTCTGGTATCCCAAAGGCGGCATGTACCAGGTGGTCGAAGCGCTCATGTCCCTGGCGCGCGAGGCCGGGGTGGAATTTATCTTCAATACGGACGTGGAGCAGATTGATGTCAAGGGGAAATGGACACGCGGGGTGGTGATGGATGGTCAACGCTTGGAGGCGGACGCGATCCTGGCCAACGCCGACCTGCCATACGTCTACCAGAACCTGCTCCCCCAAGATGGACAGGTCAAGAAACTGGAACGCAAGCGTTATTCCTGCTCGGTCATCAGTTTCTTCTGGGGCGTGGACAGGCCTTACGAGACGCTCCCCCCGCACACCCTCTTCCTGGCAGACGACTACCGCGAGAATTTCGACAGCATCATCCGGGACCTGAGCCTGCCAGCCAACCCCAGTCTTTATGTCCATGCCCCAGCCCGGCTCGACCCATCCATGGCCCCGGCAGGACAGGACACGCTGATCGGGATCGTGCCCGTCGGCCACATGTCCGCGAACGGGGAGCAGGACTGGGGCGCGCTGCGAGACCAGGCGCGGGAACACGTCTTC
>CAZLOC010000085.1:0-671 GCA_964560935.1 uncultured Anaerolineaceae bacterium
GAAACCAGCAATTGAAAGTTATTAGAAGTTGTAGTCTCGATACGCCCCTCGGATAACACTCGGGGCTACTCGACCACCCGTGGAAAACCTATGCAAAACAAAACCTGCCTCATCACTGGCGCGACCTCGGGCATTGGCCAGGCGACCGCCACCGCCCTCGCAAAGATGGGCGCGACTGTCATCCTGGCCGGGCGTAGCAAGGAACGTTGCCAGCGTACCGTTGCCGAAATCAAACGCGAAACCGGCAATCCCAACATAGACTACCTGCTGGCCGATCTCTCCGTCCAGGCGCAGGTGCAGGCGCTGGCGGCCGAGTTCAAGTCGCGCTACGAGCGCCTGGATGTGCTGGTCAACAACGCCGCGGCCATCTTCTTCTTCCGCCAGGTCAGCGCCGACGGCATCGAGATGAACTTCGCCGTCAACCACCTGGCCTACTTCCTGCTCACGAACCTGCTGCTCGATACGCTCAAAGCCAGCGCCCCGGCGCGGGTGGTCAACGTGGCTTCCAACTCCCACTATGGGGAGCACCTCGACTTCGATAACCTGGAATTGGAACGCGGCTACAATCCCGGCAAAGCCTACGGGCGTTCCAAGCTGGCCAATCTGTACTTCACTTACGAGCTTGCCCGCCGGCTGGAGGGCACAGGCGTGACGGTCAATGCCATGCACCC
>CAZLOC010000085.1:681-11795 GCA_964560935.1 uncultured Anaerolineaceae bacterium
GTACTTCACCTACGAACTCGCCCGCAGGCTGGAAGATGAAGGCGCGGGCGTGACGGTCAATGCCATGCACCCCGGCTTCGTGCGCACCAACATGGCCGCCAACAACGGCTGGCTGGTCAGGCTGTTCCTGCCGCTGGTGCATCTCAACTCGCTGACACCGGAAGAGGGCGCCCACACGGCGATCTACCTCGCCTCGTCCCCGGATGTGGAAGGGGTGACCGGCAAATATTTCGTCCGCGAACAGGAGGTTCCTTCTGACCCCGTTTCCTACGATGAGTCCGTTGCGGCGAGGTTGTGGCAGGTCAGTGAGGAGATGACTCTAGCCCCTGAGCGGAGCGAATGAAATGAGCGAAGTCGAAGGGCGGTTGTTGAATAAGCGCTTCGACTGCGGGTTTCGATACGCTCCTTCGGAGCTACTCAACCCTCCGCTCAGCGAGGACATTTCTCATGAAAAATAAAATCTACCTTATCCTCATCATTTTCCTTTTGCTCAGTGCCTGCCAACCCCAGAGCGCACCGGCAGCGCCTGCGCCTACGCTCGAACCTGCTCCCGCGCCAATCTCTACACCCGCCTTCACCCCCACCCCGGCCGACCTGTTCGGCGTCCTCAACGCTGACGAGGTCCAGCCCGGTCTCATGCTGGAGCCAGTTGTCTCGCAGATCTTCGAAGCGGAAATGGGGAAACTCGTGGAAGCCGGTGAAATTGAAGCTTTTCAGGTGGAAAGCCTGGGCGTGTATCCCAAAGGCGATGGGACGTTATACGCCGAGGTCTTCTACCGCGTCAAGGCGGGGACGCCCTTCTGGCCTGAGGATGGCGGCACGTTGGGAGACGATGGCTGGGTCACGGGGAAATGCAGCCGCTTTGATTTCCTGATTACCCCCGCAGAGTATCAGTTGAAGAATAAGAGGTTGTGTAGTTAGGGATACTGTCGCTGAGCGGAGGGCCGAGCAAGGCGAAGCCCGTAGTCGAAGCGCTCTTACCAACGTACCCTTCGACTGTGGGTCTCGATACGCCCATCGAAAAACACTCAGGGCTACTCGACCCTCCGCTCAGGGAGGATAAAATTTACTTCTTCAACTTCATCTCCTCCGTCAACCCCCAGATACTGAGCAAAAGCGCAGCAAAAATCAAAATACTCACGATCACAAAGGTATCCCGCAAGGCAAACACCTGCGCGGGGATCGGGGCAGCCGTCGCGCCGCCTGCCAGCACTTCCCCGGCGTGCTTGAAGACCTGTCCCGCCCAGAGCGCGCCCAGCGTGGCGATGCCGGTCGTCTGGCCGAGGGTGCGGGTCATGGCCAACATACCGGAGGCAATTCCGAGCCGGTCCCGAGGCGCGGCGCCCATGATGGCGCTGTTGTTCGGGGACTGGAACATGCCCATCCCCAGTCCCACCGGCAGGAAGCGCAGCACGTAGCCGAGCGTGGTCGTCTCCGCGTCCAGCGAACTTACTGCCAAGAATCCGGCCGCCAGCACCGCCAGTCCCGCCACCGTGATCGGGCGCGAACCGAAACGGTCCGAAAGCGACCCGGAGACCGGCGCGATCAACCCGAGCGCGACCGGCACCGTGGCCATCAGCAGCCCGGTCTGCTGCGGGTCGTAGCCCAGCACGTTCTGGGCGTAGAACGGCATCAGCAGTATCGTCCCGGCCAGGCAGATGAAGATGATGAATCCGGTCGCCAGCGAGACCGAGAACAGACTGCGACGGAACAGGCGCAGGTCGATCATTGGCTGCTCCACCCGCAGTTCGATGAGGATGAAGGTCGCCAGGAAGACGATCCACGTCGCGGCCAGCAGCAGGACGGTCCGGTCGCCGAAACCGTTGCGCTGGCCGAACGTCAGCGCCACCAGCAGCGCGAGCAACGAAATGCACAGCGTCAGCGCGCCCCAGTAGTCGAAGCGCTGCACGCCCGGCGGCTTGAAAACCGGCACATAGCGCATCACCATCCACGTACCGATAATCCCGATGGGCAGGTTGACGAAGAAAATCCAGTTCCAGGACAGGTTCTTGACGATCAGGCCGCCCAGCGTCGGGCCGACCGCGATCCCGACCGAGACGATGGTGCCACTGATGCCCAATGCGCGTCCACGCTCGGACGGGGGAAATGCTTCCGTGGTAATCGCCATTCCCAACGCCATAATCATCGCTGCGCCAACCGCCTGCAGGACGCGGAATCCGATCAACGTGTAAATCGTGGGCGAGAGTCCGCACAGCACCGAGCCAACCGTAAAGACGATGAAACCAGCCGTGTAGATGGGTTTCTTACCGTAGATGTCTGCCAGGCGACCGACGCCCAGCATCAGCGTGGTGACAGTCAGCAGGTAGGCCAGCACCACCCACTGCACCAGGGCGAAGTCAGTCTGGAAGGAACTCACCAGCGTTGGGAGTGAAATGTTGACGATGCTGCCGTCAATTGTGGATAAGAAAACACCCATCCCCACGGCGGACAAAACAAGCCATTTTTTCGAATAATCTATTGCTGGAGGAGATGATGTCATGGATGTCCCTGATTGTGAAAGATGGGAGGATTATATCCCAGGCGTTCTGAGTCAACGTATAATACTCCCTAATGTCACCCTCCCGAAGGACACCGGGACGGTGTGAACGTAGTGAAGGGTCTCCCGCGCTCCGCGCGGGGATTCTTCACCGCTTCGCGGTTCAGAATGACAGAAGAGGAATCCTCATGCACTCTCGACGCGCGTTACTTTATATGCCCGGTGACGATTGGAAAAAGATCACCAAAGCCCTGACCCTGGGCGTGGACTGCATCTGCATGGACATGGAAGACGGCGTAGCGCTCAACCGGAAAGCCGAAGCGCGCGCCACCATCGCCAGAGCCCTGCAGGAACTGGACTTCGGCTTATCCGAAAAACTGGCGCGTATCAACGCCATCGGTTCGGGGCTGGAGCAGGACGATATCGAAGCCGTTCTGCCCTATTGCCCGGATGGGATTGTGATCCCCAAGGTCGAGACGCTTGAGCAGATCCAGTGGGGCAGCGAGCTCATCGAAGCCGCGGAACTGTCCAACGGCTGGCCGCTCAATTCCATCCGTATGCTGGTGGGGGTGGAAACCGCCAAAGGGATTTTGAACCTGAAGGAGATCGCCTCCCATCCCAGGCTGGACGGTATCATCTTCGGCGGGGAGGATTTTGCCGCCAGCATTGGGGCGAAACGCTCCGAGAGCGCGGTCGAGTTGTTATATGCGCGGCAGGCTGTCGTCACGACCTGCGCCGCATATGGATTGCAGGCGATTGACATCGTCACGATAGACTTCAAAGATATCGAGCGAGTTCGCCGCGAGGCCGAATTCGGCGCAGGGCTTGGGTTCAGCGGCAAGCAGGTTATTCATCCGAACCAGGTCGCGCCTGTTCAGGTTGCCTTCACACCGGATGACGAATCTATCACTTATGCCAAGCGTCTGGTGGAGGCCTTCGAGTCCCATCAAAAAGAGGGAGTAGGCACCTTCGCCCTGGACGGTCAGATGATCGACATGCCGCTGGTCAAGAATGCGTATAAGGTGCTCGAGCGAGCCAGAGCGGCTGGAAAGGTATGAAAGGAGAAAACAATGGACAAATCAACTTACCCTGGCATTTGCAGTATATGCGGCCAAACGTACAATAAAGCAGCCATGACCAACCACCTCAAAGCCTGTCTGCGGACACGCAAAACAGGCAAAGAAGCCAACAAGAAACAGAAGACTTACGTGTTGAGCGTGGATGGGGATTGGAGGCCTGAGTATTGGATGTATCTCGAGGTCCCAGCCTCGGACACATTGGGGGAACTTGATCAGTTCCTGAGGGATACCTGGCTGGAATGCTGCGGCCATTTGAGCGCTTTTACAATTGGAAACGCCCGATACGAGCTGGACACTGGCATGGTGGACGCGATGTGGAAAGATTTCTTTGGCCCCTCAATGCCAACCAAGAGCATGAATGCCCGTCTGTATTCCGTTCTGAAGCCTGGTTTGAAATTCCACCACGAGTATGACTTTGGCACAACCACTGACTTGCGGTTAAAAGTTATTTTGGAAAGCCAACGATTTGAACAGAGTAAGGAGATCCATGTACTCGCGCGCAACGATCCACCCCAGATTCCTTGTGAAGTATGTGGTAAGCCAGCTACACTGGTGTGTGGATCGTGCATGTACATGGGGGAAGGATGGCTATGCAAGCGCTGTGGAAGGAAACATCGCTGTGGTGAAGATATGCTGCTGCCAATAGTCAATTCCCCGCGTGTGGGGATGTGCGGTTACACAGGACAGGAATTGATATGAAACCAAAATTACAGGCCGTCATGAACGTGGACAAAGGCGAGGAAATCGTCGGCGGCTGGGCTTCCGCGCATATCCCGCAAGTGGGAATCTATAAACTGCTCGCCAAGAAGCGTAAGGACGGTATCATCGAATGGGCTCACTTTGTCCAGCGGGATAGCGGCTTGAAGGAAAAGGTCTATCGCGGCGAGGTGGAAAGCCGCGAGAAACTCAATGAAGTCCTGGAGATAATGAACAGGCAACTTCAGAGAGTCTTTGGGACAAGCATGAAATCCACCGATTATGATATGTCCACCTTGGATGGGAAAAAAGCATCTAAAACCAAACATTAGGAATCATCATTGCTCTCCATCCTCTTCGGACTCGGCGCTGCGCTCGGTTGGGGTGCGGCAGACTTTACAGGCGGACTGGCTTCGCGGCGCACAGGCGCATACCGTGCGGTGCTTTATGGCGAAGCTGTTGGCCTGGTATTTATCGTTGTTGCTTTATTCGTAATTCGGGAACCCCTGCCAAACCTTGCACCACTGGGGATGGCCCTCTTTGCCGGAGCGATTGGCACCACAGGATTGCTGATGCTCTTTCATGCCATGGAAAGCGGCAAAATGAGTATCGCCACCCCGGTCTCAGCGCTGATGGCTGCCACATTGCCGGTTCTGGCTGGCACGCTGCTTGAAGGCTTCCCCGGCCTGCTGACCTTCCTCGGCTTTGGCCTGTCGCTCTCGGCCATCTGGCTGATCTCGCGCGAAGAAGGTAACCACAGCCGCATTCTCGATCATCTCAGTGACCTGCGCTTGCCGCTGCTGGCGGGGATCGGTTTCGGCACATACTTCATCCTGGTCCATGAAGCCGCACAACAATCCACATACTGGACCATGTTTGCTTCGCGCATTGGCGGGGTTTTGGTTATGTTCGTTTTTATGCTTGCCCGGCGCAAAACCTGGCGCGTCGCGAGGGATGCGGGACCATTGATCATACTTAATGGTTTTTTGGACATTGCCGGGAACGGATTCTATATCTTTGCCAGCCAGGCCGGTCGGCTGGACGTGGCTGCCGTGCTCAGCTCACTCTATCCTGCCGCGACTGTGATCTTGGCTGCCATCTTGCTCAAAGAGCGCGTAGCGCGTTCACAGGCCATCGGTATCCTGTTGGTGCTAATCGCTATTATTTTCTTGACTATCTAAATCCATGCTCACCATTCCCATCCTCTTCGGCTTGCTCTCTGCGCTCACCTGGGGCGCTGGCGATTTCAACGGCGGACTGGCTGCCAAGCGCAGCAATCCCTATGGTGTGGTTGCAGTGGCGCACATCCTTAGCCTGGGTTTGCTACTTGCCCTCATTCCGATCATTGGCGAACCCGTCCCGCCCATGCAGGATTGGCTGTGGGGAGGCGCAGCAGGACTCACGGGTGCCATCGGCTTGCTGCTGCTCTACCGCGCACTGGCAGAGGGACGCATGAGCGTTGCGGCCCCGGTCTCGGCTTTGCTAGCTGCCGCTTTGCCGGTCCTCGTGGGCATATTCCGGGATGGGAATCCCGGCGCATGGGTGCTGTTCGGTTTTGCCCTGGCGCTGGCTGCCGTCTGGTTGGTCTCCGGCGGCGAGGGACTTGCCATCCGTTTCGACGAATTGCGCCAGCCCGTCATCGCCGGGATTTCCTTTGGCGCATTTTTCATCTTCTTGGAACGCGCCAGCCAGACCTCCCTGCTCTGGCCTCTGGTTGCAATACGCCTTGTCTCTATCACCAGCATGCTGGGCTATGCCCTTGTCACGCGGCAAGCATGGATTCCAAAACGAGAGAGCCTCGTCCCGATAGTACTCAGCAGCATTCTCGACACGATCGGTAACGCCGCCTATGCCCTCTCCGCCCGCACCGGGCGTCTGGACGTGGCCGCCGTGCTGGGTTCGCTCTATCCTGGCGCAACCGTGCTGCTGGCCTGGGTGTTTCTTAAGGAGAACATCTCACGCATCCAGACCATTGGGATTTTGCTGGCGCTGGGTGCGATCATCCTCTTGACTCTTTAACCGGAGTGACATGCAAAAGCTCTCCCGCCGCACGCGTTGGATCTATGGATCAGGTGACCTTGGCTTCAGCCTGACATCCACTATCATCGCCGCCTACTTTGCCATTTATCTCACCGACGTGGTTGGTATTGCCCCGGCTGTGGCCGCCGCATCCATCTTCATTGGAAGGACGTGGGATTACATCAACGATCCGTTGGTCGGCTACCTCTCTGACCGCACCCGCACGCGCTGGGGCCGCAGGCGGCCATTCCTGCTCTTTGGCGCGCTCCCGTTCGGGTTGATCTTTGCGCTCATGTGGTGGAAGCCGCCCTTTACCGAGCCGCTCACGCTGGCGATATACTACGGTGTGCTCTACGCCGTGTTCGATACCGCCTTCACGTTCGTGACCATGCCCTACTTCGCCCTAACCCCCGAACTGACCAGCGACTACGACGAACGCACCGACCTGACCACCACGCGCATGTTCTTTTCCATCCTCGGCAGCCTGATTGCCTTCACCATCCCGCTGATGATCGTGGACGGTTTCCGCCCGGAGAACGCCGGGCGCGTCCTATTGATGGGCGGCATTTTCGGACTGGTCTCAGCCCTACCGCTATTTGGCGTCTTCTTCGGCACGCGCGAGCGCGAGGAGTTCATGCTGCACGAGCAGCCAAACATCCGCAAGTCGATCAAGGCAGCCTGGACGAACCGTCCTTTTTTGTTTGGGTTGGGGATTTTCCTGTTTACCTGGGTATCCATCAGCATTATCGAGACCATCCTGCTCTTCTACATTAAATATGTTGTACAGCGCGAATCGCAGAGCGACCTGATCATGGCGACCATCTTCGTAGTTGCCATGCTTACCCTGCCCATCTGGCAATGGATCTCACGCCGCTTCAACAAGCGGCTGGCTTACATTATCGGGATTGCGTTCCTGGCAGTTGTACTGCTCGCAATGGCATCGTTGAACCCAACTGTTCCACTGGAAATCCTGCTCGTACTGTGTGCGCTGGCCGGGATTGGGGTGGCCGCCGCGCATGTGCTCACCTGGGCCATCCTGCCCGACGCCATCGAATATGGCGAATGGCAGACTGGCGAGCGACACGAGGGTATGTTCTACAGTCTGATTACGCTGGCGCAAAAGATTGCCACTTCGGTTGCTGTGCCCACCGCCCTGCTCGTCTTGGACGCTACGGGTTATGTTGCCAACAGCGAGACTCTGCCCCAGAGCGCCATCAACGGCATTCGCATTGTGGCCGGGCCTATCCCTGCTGCGATGATGCTGGCGGGCATCCTTTTTGCCCTGGTCTACCCGCTCGGGCGCGAGAAATATACCGAGATTGCACAAGGACTCGAGTCCCGTCGCCATGCGGAGACAGATTGATGCCCGTAGAGATCCGGCAAGTCGAAAGCGGACGCGAAAGACGCCTCTTCCTGACCTTTCCCTGGCGCATCTACAAAGGCGACCCGCTTTGGGTCCCGCCGCTGCTCTCGGAACGCGCCAAAGTGATCGACCCGGGGCAAGGCATATTCTTCAAAGACGGTGTTGCTGAACTGTTCATCGCCTGGCAAAACGGACGGCCGGTCGGCACCCTCAGCCTGGCCGAAGACTTCAACCGTACTCGCACGGTCGGCTATAAGGAATGTATGTTCGGCTTCGTCGAGTGCGTGGATGATTATGCCGTCTTCGAGACCATGTTCGATTTTGCCGAAGCATGGGCACGCGCCCGTGACATGAAATCGCTTTATGGCCCCTTCAACTTAGACCGAGAAGACGCGCGCGGTATCCTGATCGAAGGCCGCGACCGTCCGCCTGCCATCCTGTGTGGACATCAGCCTCCTTACTACCAAAATTTCTTCGAACGCTACGGATTCCAGAAAAACGGCGAAGACGGGCTGGCCTACGCTGTAAACCTGGACCCCAACGCTCCAAAGATCAAGCGACTGGCGCAGCTGGCCGATAAAGTCCGTGCACGCAACCCGCATTTCACGGTGCGTAGCGCGAATCTGGCTGACAAAGATGCGGAAATCGAGCGCGTTGTCTACCTGCAAAACCGCGGCCTCGAGCACATGCCTGATTACGTCCCCTATACGCGCACTGACATCGAGTCCATGATCCTGCCCCTGTTGGATGTGGTGGATACCGACCTGGTCCTGTTCGCCGAAGCGGACGGCCAGCCAGCCGGTTTCTTCCCCGGCGTGCCCAACTTCAACGAACTGATCATCAAGCTCAACGGCCTGCGCTATCCCTGGGACCTACTGCGTTACCTGCGCCATTGCAACCTCAAGCCGGAGTGCCTGGCCATCAAAAGCGTCGTTGTCCCGCCCGAATATTGGGACATCGGCGTGGCCGTGCTGCTTTTCGACGAGATGGCAAAGCGCGCTATCGCCAAAGGCTACAAGTGGGCCGATCTCTCGCTCACTGGCGATGAGAATCCCGACACCTGGCCGCTGGCGCACCATATGGGCGCGAAGATTTATAAAAGATATCGGTTTTACAAGAAAGAACTTTGACGATGGACCGTGGACCGAAGACCGTTCACCGTCTATCGTCCACGGTCTACGGTCATTCAGGAGATCCACCATGACTAGAAGACTCCCCAACAAAGTTGCCATCATTACCGGCGCAACAAGTGGCATCGGCAAAGCCACCGCCATCCTCTTTGCGCAGGAAGGCGCCAAAGTGGTCATTACAGGACGCAGGCAGGATCGCGGCGAGGAGGTTGTTTCCGAGATCCGGGCTTTGGGAGGCGTCTGCCAGTTCATCCAGGCGGACCATACCGACCCCGAGGCCTGCTCCCGCGTCGTCGAGCGAACCCTGGCCGACTCGGGCCGCATCGATATCCTGTTCAACAACGCCGGCATTGTCACCAGCGGCACCGCTGAAACTGTGACCGAGGCAGACTGGCACGCCACCCTGGCCATCAACGTGACCGCCGTCTGGCGCATGTCGCGGTTGGTGATCCCACACATGCGGAAGCAGGGAAAAGGAGTCATTGTCAACAATGGCTCGGACTGGGCAGTGGTCGGCGCGCAGGATGCGCTGCCGTACGCCGTCAGCAAGGGCGCGGTGGCGCAGATGACCCGCTCCATGGCGCTCGACCACGCGCATGAAAACATCCGTGTCAATGCAGTTTGCCCGGGGGATACCTTCGTGGAGCGCTGGCTGGAAAAAGGCTATTTCGAAGAGTCAGACCCGGTGACACGAGAGCAGGCTAAGGCTGAGTCCGCTGCGTATATCCCCTTGAAACGTTTTGCAGATCCCATAGAAATCGCCAAAGCCGCCCTGTTCCTGGCCTCCGACGATTCGTCCTTCGTGACCGGGCATCTATTGCTAGTGGATGGAGGCAACACGGCGCAATAATAAAAAAAGAAACACTGTCCCCCACAAGGAGAGAACTATGTCTTCGTAACTTTATCTCTTGGCGGTTCATTCACTCTTCTACAGGATAAAAACATAACCCCGCAGTACCTGGCCCGGTGTGGACGGCCAGCGCCGGGGAGAGTTCGGCGAAGAATGACTCGACGACCTCGACTCTGCCATCTACCAGTTGTTGGATTTTCCGCGCTTCTTCCAGGGCTCCCGCATGGACATACGCTACTTTGGCCTTTCCCTTCCCCACGACCTCGACAACCATATCTGACATGGCCGTATAAGCCTGTACCCGGCTGCGCGCCTGTCCAAGGGCTATGATGACGCCGTCTTTCATTCCGATCAAGGGCTTGATATTGAGCAGCGTACCTGCCAGCCGTTTGGCCATACCGATGCGCCCGCCCATATAAAGGTATTTCAACGTGTCGGCTGTCTGGATCATTCGGGTGACGGGCAACATCTTTTTGACGGAAGCAAGCACATCGTCCAGAGAAAGACCCGCGAGGGCCGCGCGTGCAGCTTCGATAGCCATCCATCCCTGGCAGAGGGAGACGTTTTGCGTATCTACTACTTCGATCCGTGCATCCGGGTTTTCTTCCATCAGCATGGATTGCGCTATGGTGGCGGCCTGGTATGCGCCGCTGCCCTTTGACGTCATGTGGATGCTGAGAATGGATTGGATTCCCCTGGCGATCAGCGATTTGTACATATCCATATAGTCGCCGGGACCAGGACTGGCCGTGGTTGGCAGGAACGTAGCGGTAGGCAACCAGCGCAGAAAGTCATCGCGCTGAATGGTAACCAGGTCGCGTAGTACTTCCTTGCCGCGATGGATGTAATACGCCACCACATGGATATTCAATTCTTTGAGCATGGGTTCAGGGATACTGGCAGTGCTGTCAGTGACAATGGCAACATTTGACATTGCGCCTCCTATCACGAACGGTGGCTCTATTGTACCCTTTCATTCACCCTTGGCGCGCACTACAATGGACATTGACCCGCACTCTGTTTCCTTTTACAATACCTTTATGAAACTATTACATGTTGAGTTCACAGGCTTACCCTCATTTTTCGGGGGATTCTTTCGCCCCGATCATGATCCTCCGCTTGTGTTTTAGAATCCGCCTGACCTATCTTTAGAATTCCCCTTTTATACCAATCCGGAGGAAAATACTATGCCTAGCCCAATTATTTCCAAACGCGCCCCTGTTTACGCCGATGTTCCCGATGAAAAATGGAACGACTGGCGCTGGCAGTTGAGCCATCGTTTGAACACTGTTGAAGAGATCGAGAAAGTTCTCCCGCTGACGGACAGCGAGCGCAAAGCGCTCCAGACCAGCGGCCTGTTCCGCGTGGATATTACACCTTACTTCATCTCTTTGATCGACGCGAATGACCCGAACGATCCGGTGCGCAAGCAGATCATCCCCCTCGCGGACGAGATGCAGGCCTTCACCGCCATGATGGA
>CAZLOC010000086.1:0-11776 GCA_964560935.1 uncultured Anaerolineaceae bacterium
CCGAAATAATGGACTGGGCGCTATGGTTTTATTGGATCATGGCTACTACTCTGGGATGGGTGGCTGGAAGTCTTTTATTCAATGGAATACCAGTTATCATATCAGGAGTTGCCATTGCTGTATTGCAGTGGTCTGTGCTCTACAAACGCATACACAAAGCCTGGCGCTGGGCCATCTTCAGCTCATTGGGATGGGTCGCTGGATACATTCTTTTTGTGATTTTCTTCCTGGCAGATATGGGATTTCTGCTGGGTCCGTTGATGGGGGCGGCAGTTGGGATAGTACAGTGGTTCCTGCTTAGAAAGGAAGTCGATTGGGCCGGTTGGTGGGTAATCATAAGCATCCTGGCCTGGACAACAGGCTTGATCTTGATGCCGGGGTTGCTCACGTCCGGCGCCTTGCCCGGCGCATTGACCGGACTGGCCCTTGTGATTCTGTTCAGATTTTCTTCATCCAAAACACAGCGATGACGGGAAGGCAAATGAAGTACAACCCCATTATTACTGTTCTCGAAATCTAAACCCGAAGGATGATGAAGTTCAATGACACGCATATCTTTCCCTAAGGATTTTTTGTGGGGCGTTGCAGCCTCTGCCTATCAAATCGAAGGCGCGTATAACGAAGATGGCAAGGGGGAAAGCATTTGGGATCGCTTTGTCCGTTGGCCTGCGCATGTTCTCAATGGAGATACCGGCGATGTAGCCTGTGACCATTACCATCGCATGTCTCAAGATGTTGCCCTGTTTAAGGAACTGAGTATCCCATGCTACAGCTTTACTATTTCATGGACCCGCATCCTGCCGCGCGGTTATGGCGAATTCAACCCAAAAGGATTGGGTTTCTACGACCGCTTGGTGGATGAGCTGCTTGCAGCGGGCATTAAACCCATGGCTACTCTCTATCATTGGGACCTGCCCCAGGCCTTGCAGGAATTAGGAGGTTGGTCCAACCGCGATACAGCTGATCGGTTTGCCGAGTATGCGCAGGTTGTTTTTGCAAAGCTGGCTGACCGCGTTGAACTCTGGGCTACACATAACGAACCCGGGGTAGCCGCTTTCCTCGGACATAGCACCGGCTTGCACGCCCCTGGCATTTGCGATTACTCGCAAGCCTATCAGGCAGCACATCACCTGCTGCTGGCGCATGGCAAGGCTGTGCAAGTTTTCCGGGAGGGCGGTTATACCGGGCAAATCGGTTTGATCCTGAACCTGAACGGACTGATCCCCGCCAGCGACAGTGACGAAGATCGAGAAGCTACCCAGCGTGAACACGATGAGACACATGCCCTCTTTCTCGATCCGGTCTTTAACGGAGCCTACCCGCAGGCGTTGTTCGATTATATTGGCCCTCACCAACCGAAGGTCCAGGCAGGCGATGCGAAGATCGTCTCTCAGCCGATCGATTTCCTCGGTCTGAATTATTACAATACCGATCATGTTTCTTTCGATATCTTTGGCGGGCTCAATAAGGCCAGTAGTACGCCATACTCTGCGCCTGGCTGGGGGCGGACTGAAATGAATTGGGGTATCCACCCTCACGGGTTGAAGGCCGAAGTGTTGCATATCAAGGAAAAGTACGGCAACCCGAAGTTGTATATCACCGAGAATGGTTGTGCTTTAACCGACGCGCCAGACAAAAAAGGGTTCGTGGCCGATTGGTCCCGTATCGATTTTTTGCGGGCACATTTGCGCGCTTTACATGAGGCCATCGATGAAGGCGCCAATGTGCATGGTTACTTTGTCTGGAGCATATTCGACAACTTCGAGTGGGAGCACGGTTATGGGCCTCGCTTTGGCCTGGTACGCGTAGATTACGAGACTCTCGTGCGCACGCCCAAGCAAAGCGCATATTGGTATCGTGATGTAATAGCCAGCAATACAATTTCAATCTAACCAACAAATACAGTATGTTATACATAGCAGTATATCTCTACGAAAGGAAAATCCAAAAATAACCAAACACTTATGGATCATACCCTCTGGTACAAAGACGCCGTTTTCTACGAAGTAAATGTGCGCGCATTTCAGGATAGCAACAATGACGGTCATGGCGATCTGCGGGGACTAATCGAAAAACTGGACTATTTGAAAGACCTGGGAGTAGATTGCCTGTGGTTATTGCCAATTTACCCCTCCCCGCTCAAAGATGATGGATACGATATTTCGAATTATTATGATGTCCATCCCGATTATGGATCCCTGGACGATTTCGAAGCCCTGCTCGAGGCAGCCCACAAACGCGGACTGCGCATCATCATGGACCTGGTGCTGAATCACACCTCCGATCAACATCCCTGGTTTCGGGCCGCACGCGCCAACAAAGATTCCATCTTCCGCCACTACTATGTCTGGAGCGACAGCAGTATGGCCTTCCGCGATGCCCGCATCATCTTCCTTGACACCGAAGAATCGAATTGGGCCTGGGAGGAGAAATCGAAGCAATACTACTGGCATCGCTTCTACGCCTCTCAACCCGATCTTAATTATGACAATCCTGCGGTTCAAGCGGAAATGCTAAAGGTCATGAGTTTCTGGCTGGACCTTGGCGTAGACGGATTTCGCGCCGATGCAGTGCCATATTTGTTTGAACGCGAAGGCACCAGCTGTGAAAATCTTCCGGAAACCCATGCGTTCTTAAAAGAGATTCGTAACTTTATAAACGAACGATATCCGGACCGCATCTTGTTAGCAGAAGCCAATCAATGGCCGGAAGATATCGCCCCCTATTTTGGCGATGGCGACGACGAGTTCCACATGGGCTTTCACTTCCCCATCATGCCGCGCATATTCATGTCCATCCGCAAGGAAGGCCGGACGCAACTCGTCTGGATCATGGGGCGCACACCCACGCTAACAGAGACCAATCAATGGTGCATGTTTCTGCGCAACCACGATGAACTCACCCTGGAAATGGTCACGGAAGAAGAACGGGAATGGATGTGGCAGGAATTCGCCCCCGATCCGCGCATGCGCCTGAACCTGGGCATCCGTCGCCGGCTGGCGCCTTTACTGGATAACGATCACCGCAAAATCATGCTTGCCAACTCGCTTCTTTTCACATTGCCCGGCTCTCCTATCCTCTACTACGGTGATGAAATTGGTATGGGTGATAACATCTGGTTGCATGACCGTAACGGCGTACGAACACCCATGCAGTGGGATGATAGCCCCAACGCGGGATTTTCCGAGGCCCCCTCCCATAGCATCTATTTACCTATCATTGACGATGACACCTATGGATGCCAGCAAGTCAATGTAAAAGCGCAACGCGACAACCCGGCTTCCCTCTGGCATTCCATCCAGCATATGATTCAGGTACGGAAAGAACTGCCCGCCTTTGGCCGGGGAGATTTCCAATGGATCGACTGTGACAATGATGCCATTGCAGCCTACACCCGCACCCTTGAAAACCAGGTCATCTACGTGGTGAACAATCTCAGCGCGGGAAAGCAGGTTATATCCATGCCTGTACCGGAATCTTCCAGGCAATTGACCGACAAACTGACCGGTACAAATTACTTCGCGCAAGATCACACTTTAACGCTGAAACTGAATCCCCGGCAATTCTTCTGGTTGGCTTGAAATGAGCAATCAATCTCCCGTTCTCTATGGCGGCATTGAAGGCGGCGGCACAAAATTCGTTTGCGCCATCGGCACCGGGGCAGGCAAAATCCTGGCAGAAACGCGTTTCCCCACCACCACACCGGATGAGACGCTGGCCCTGGCCGTAGATTTCTTCAAGGAGCAATCCCAAGCCCTCGGCCTGCTCACTGCGATCGGCGTTGCCTCGTTCGGCCCCCTGGACCTTCGGCCTGTATCATCCCCGCAGGGGGCTTCCGTTACTTTCGGCCACATCTTGCCCACGCCCAAACCCGGCTGGACGAATGCGGACATCGTCGGCCCGTTGTATACGGCCCTGAATGTGCCCATCGGCCTCGATACCGATGTCAACGGCGCAGCACTGGGGGAGTGGCGTTGGGGAGCAGCACAGGGACTGGATACTTTCGTATACCTGACCATCGGCACCGGCATTGGCGGCGGCGGGCTGGCCAATGGGAAACTCATGCACGGCCTGCTGCACCCTGAAATGGGACACATTCCTCTCCCGCACGACAAAATGGCTGATCCCTTCGAAGGCAACTGCCCTTTTCATAGTGATTGCTTCGAAGGGCTGGCTTCCGGTCCAGCCATGGAAAAACGTTGGGGACAGAAGGCCGAAACCCTGCCGCTCGATCATCCTGCCTGGGATTTGGAAGCGCATTACATTGCCCTGGCCCTGAGAGCCTTTATTTGCACGCTCTCGCCTCAACGCATCATCCTTGGAGGCGGCGTTGCGCAACAACCACAGCTGATGCCGCTCATCCGGCAGAAAACGCAAGCTACGTTGAATGGTTACGTGCAGTCTGCCGAAATACTGGAAAATATCGACAGTTACATTGTCCCACCCATGCTTGGCGGACGCGCCGGCGTGCTGGGCGCTATTGCCCTGGCGCAATTGATAGTTACAAACGTCTAAAAGTAAGAATTCCCGTCATCCTGTTCATCCCCGTTGAAGTTATTGCATGACTCTCCCCATTTCCATCGATCGCGAAGCCTTACGCACCCTTAATCGTCTGTTGTCTCGCCTGGAAACCAACCTGGCCGATCAGATCAAGGCTGATGCTGAGGGCTGGAAAGCCTTTTCCGCCCGCTTGCATCGGCATTTTCCCTTACTCTTTCGGCTCTACTACAGCCTATACAGCAATCGTTACGATTTCTTTTTCCATATCGAAGATTTGCTCACCGTCTTGGCGCGCACCTGGTTTGCACGTCCTGCCGACCTGCGCGTCCTGGACGAGGCTCGAGAAGAGAATCCGCTCTGGTTTCACTCGAACCAGCTTCTGGGCGGAGTCTGTTACGTCGATTTGTTTGCCGGTGACCTGGAAGGGCTGCGTTCGAAAATCCCTTATTTTCAAGAGCTCGGGCTGACCTATTTACATCTGATGCCATTCTTCAAAATGCCAGAGGACGAGAACGACGGCGGGTATGCTGTCAGCAGCTACCGGGAAGTCCATCCGCCGCTGGGCACGATGGAACAACTGGCCTCCTTGGCACGTGATCTACGCGCAGCCGGCATTAGTTTGGTTGCGGATCTGGTTTTCAACCACACATCGGACGAGCATACCTGGGCTTTGCGTGCACTCGCCGGTGAACCGGATTTCCAGGAAATGTTCCACATCTTCCCCGACCGCACCATGCCGGATGCCTACGAGCGCTCCCTGCGTGAAATCTTCCCAGAAGAACATGGCGGCGCATTTACCCCTTTCCCTTTGGGAGCCCATTCCGGGGATGAGAAGGGGGTAAGGGTGAGGAAAAGCTGGGTCTGGACTACGTTCCACAACTACCAGTGGGACTTGAATTACGCCAATCCCACAGTCTTCAACCGCATGGCTGGGGAGATGCTTTTTCTCGCCAATCAAGGCGTGGAAATATTGCGTCTCGACGCAGTAGCATTCATTTGGAAGAAACTGGGGACCAGTTGCGAGAACTTGCCAGAAGCACATACACTCATCCAGGCCTTCAACGCAGTCGCGCGCATCGCTGCCCCAGCCTTGTTGTTCAAATCCGAAGCCATTGTGCACCCTGATGAAGTAATAAAGTACGTATCTCCACAGGAATGCCAGCTCTCGTACAATCCATTGTTGATGGCCTTGCTATGGAACTCACTGGCGACCAGGAAAGTTCGCTTGCTGGCACAGGCGCTGGCAACCCGCTTCAAACTGGAACCCGGAACTGCCTGGGTAAATTACGTGCGCTGCCATGACGACATCGGCTGGACATTTTCCGACGATGACGCTGCCCAGCTCGGCGTCAATGCTTACGATCATCGCCAGTTTCTCAATGAATTCTATCGCGGCCGTTTTCCCGGCAGTTTTGCACGCGGCTTACCGTTCCAGGAAAACCCCAAAACTGGTGACTGCCGTATCTCTGGAACCTGCGCCTCCCTGGCCGGGCTGGAAAAAGCCATCCGCGAGGAAGGTCCGCATGAGGTGGAACTTGCCATCCGCCGTATTGCGCTCATCCATGGCATCATTATGACCGCTGGAGGCATCCCGCTTATTTACCTGGGCGACGAAATCGGTACGCTGAACGATTACAGCTATCGCGATCATCCGCTGCACAAACGTGATAGCCGTTGGGCGCACCGGCCCCCGGCAAATTGGGATGCCTATGCACGTCGCAGTGATCCGGACACCATCGAAGGACAGGTCTTCCAAAGCTTGAAGAACCTGATTTCGTTACGAAAAGAGCATCCTGTATTTTCGGGTGGTGATTTGGAAATTATTGCCACTGAGAACATGCACGTGCTTGGTTACACGCGTTTATTTGCCGGGCAAAGAGGGATAGTTTTTGCCAATTTCAGCGAAAACATACAGGTTGTGCCAGCTTACATATTGAAGCAATACCACTGTTACAATAAACATCGCCTGCATGGGATTAGTGAAATCAAGGAAGGGGAAGACCTGTCACTGCCCCCATATGAACTGCTCATCTTGAAATAAAAAACAACTTCAGGGAAGGCCGCACACCGCCCGGTGTCCTTCGGGAAAAAAACGCGAAGAAAACCCTAGTAAACCTTTGCGACTTCGCGCTCTTTGCGGTTCAAGGAAAACCGTACTCTATAGGGAGACTATCAAAGCCTGCAATCTGTATTTACATGAATCATTGAAATCCTTTTTATTACGATAAAGGCTCATTCCCCCACGGTATGCAACAAGGCCATGTTTGGCGGGCGCATAGCACCCACCGGAAAACCACACACCAGCACAACCTGTTGACCGGGCTCAATCCCAGATTTCATCATCTCCGCATCGACTTGCTGTATCATCTCCTCCAGTGTGTTGACAAAAGGTACCAGTTGAGGCTGAACACCCCACAAAAAAGCCAGCTTGCGATATGTCAAGACTTCGGGGGTAAACGCCAGGATACGCTTGGCCGGGCGGACTTTCGACATCAGCCAGGCTGTGCTGCCCGTCATCGTAAAGACCGATACGGCCGCTACATCAAGGTCGCGCGCCAACTCGTGTGATGCGCGCGCCATCGACGCGGCATCGCTCTCTCCCAACCCCGCAATACGATCCTGCACTGTTCCCCACTCCAGGAAATGCGTCTCGGCCTCACAGACAATCCGGTCCATCATCTGAACGACTTCAAGCGGATACTGGCCCGAAGCCGTTTCTGCCGAGAGCATCACCGCATCCGTCCCATCGAAAATGGCGTTGGCTACATCGGAAGCTTCTGCCCGCGTTGGGAGCGGATTCTGGATCATCGACTCCAACATTTGCGTGGCGGTGATGACCAGCCTGGCGCGGTCATTGGCTTTCTGGATGATATGCTTCTGAAGAACCGGCACACGCTCCGGGGGTACTTCAACGCCCAGGTCGCCGCGCGCTACCATAACGCCTTCCACGCACTCCAAGATCTCATCCAGATTCTCCAGCGCCTCAGGGCGCTCCAATTTGGCGATCAGCAACGGTAACGGTTTTCCCTGCGAGAGGCGTTCCATCGCTTTGCACACCTGTTTGACATCCCCGGCGGAACGCACAAAGGAGATTGCAACAGCATCTACTTCGTGCTCGATACCAAATGCGAGGTCATTCTCGTCCTTTTTTGTGAACCCGGAAAAGCGCAACTGGACCCCCGGCAAATTGATGCCCTTATGAGAGGTCAGCAGGCCGCCGACAACGACGTGCGCGTTCAAGGCGCGACCGCTGACAGAATCGACGTCCAGTGTTAGGCGACCGTCATCGAGCAGCAGCCGTTCCCCGGTCCGGACAGATTCGAAAAGCTGGCGGAAGTCCACCGGGATGACCTGCCCTTTTGTATCCGGTGGCTCATCACCTGCAACATACAGGGTCACACGCGCCCCTTCTTCCAATTGCACAGGGGCAGGCAGGCGTCCGACACGGATCTTGGGCCCCTGCAAATCCTGGAGAATCGCTACAGAAACCCCCAGGCGTTCCGCAATCGCCCGGATATTCTTGATACGAGCCGCGTGCTGTTCATGCGTGCCGTGCGAGAAGTTCAGACGCGCGACATTGACGCCTGCCCTGATCAGGCGTTCCAGCACGGCCTCACCATCACAGGCCGGGCCTATCGTGGCGACAATTTTAGCTTTTCGATCCATCTTATTCTCATCTTTGTACCTTCTCAAAAAGAGAGGGAAGCAGGGTGTTCCGGACGGGCTACGCCCGTCCGGAACACCCTGCACCCGGTTTTATTGAAAAGATACTCATCTTGATTAGATGTAATGCAATTCTTGCGCCTGTTTCGTCAGGTCTTCCCTGAAATCGGGGTGTGCAATGTTGACCAATTGTGTAGCGCGTTCGCGGATTGTTTTGCCATACAGGTCGGCGACGCCGTACTCGGTGACAATGTATCGCACGTGATTTCTGGTTGTCACAACGCCAGCGCCATGCTTGAGCAGGGGGGCGATCTTGCTGAGCACCGTACCATCGCGCATCGTGTTCGTGCTTGGCAGGGCAATGATGGGGACGCCGCCTTTCGAACGCGATGCGCCGTAGATGAAATCCAACTGGCCGCCGACGCCGGAATACAGCTTGGGCCCGATACTGTCGGCGCAAACCTGCCCGGTCAAATCTACTTCGATGGCCGAGTTCACGGCGACCATACGTTCGTTCTGGGCAATCACAAAAGGATCGTTGACATACTCCGTGCGGTGTAATTCGATCAGCGGATTGTCGTCGGCCCAATCGTATAGACGTTTTGTGCCCAGCATAAAACCGGCAATGATTTTCCCGGGATGGAGCGTCTTTTGTGCATTGGTCAGTACGCCGGCGTTGACCAGGTCGATCACACTATCCGAGAACAGCTCGGTGTGAATGCCCAAATCCTTTTTATCGAAGAGGAATTTGAGCACCGCATCCGGGATGGCCCCGATGCCCAGTTGCATGGTCGCTCCGTCGGGGATCAGTTCGGCAATGTAACCGGCAATCTTTTCGACGATATCGGATGGCTCCCCTTCACCCATCGGCAATTCCGATATCGGATAATTGACCGGAACAATATAGTTCAAGCGGCTGACATGGATGAAGGAGTCACCCAGCGTACGAGGCATCTGCTCGTTGACTTCGGCAATGATGATCTTGGCCGACTCTGCCGGTGTTTTCGTCAGGCCAACTTCCACACCCAGACTGCAAAAACCGTGCTCATCGGGAGGCGAAACGTGGATCAAAGCAGCATCCAGAGGCAACAGGCCGCGCTTGAAAAGCAAAGGAAATTCCGCCAGGAAAACCGGGGTAAAGTCAGCTCGGCCCTCATGTACAGCTTTGCGGATATTAGCACTGATGAAGATGGAATTGACTCGCAAATGCCCTTCCATGGCCGGGCTGACATAATCAGCGGGGCCCACGGTCAGCGCCTGGCAAATCTCCACGTTCTCGAGGTTCGGAGCATACTCCACAAGCGCGGCCAATACCTTTTGTGGAACGGACACGTTCCCCGTCAGGAAAATGCGGTTTCCAGACTTAATTGCCTTCACGGCCTCCTGCGGTGTGACCACCCGCGACTTGTAGATGCTAGTCCAATCCATCGGAAGCTCCTTCGGGCCCATTCAAGCGGGACAGGTGCACCAATTTGCCATTATGCGTGTTGACGGCCTTCTCGAGCGCAGGGGATTCCCGGAAGGCGGTCTCCAAATCCTTATTGGCCAGGTCAAGGATATAGTACATGGCCGCGTTGACGAAAGCATGCGTCGCCGTGCGCGCCACTGCCGCCGGGATATTGGGCACGCAATAATGGATGACGCCTTCCTCTACGTAAGTGCAACGCTCGTGGGTGGTTGGGCGCGAGGTTTCGACACAACCGCCCTGGTCGATGCTCATATCGATGATCATCGAGCGCGGTTTCATGCTTTGAACCATCTTCCGCGTCACAACGATTGGGGCCCGTTGCCTGGGCACGAGCACAGCGCCTACCACTACATCCGCATAGGCGCAGGTGCGCGCGATGTTGTTCGGGGTCGCGATCATGGTGACCACCCCCGGGAAACGTTCGTCGATGAGCTGCAACGCACGCAAATCCATATCGAGCACAGCAACATGCGCGCCTAAACCAAGGAACGCGCGGGTAGCGGCTGTACCGGCCACGCCTCCTCCAATGATCGCCACTTCTGCAGGAGGGACACCAGGAACGCCGCTGAGCAAAATTCCTTTGCCACCTTTGTAGTTCTGCATGTAGTGCGCCGCTAGCGTGGCAGTGAGGCGACCGCCTATCTCCGCCAATGGTTTCTTGACCGGTGTGGTGCCGTCCGCTTCCTCGATCTGCTCGTAAGCAACCGACGTGATTTTGTTCTTGAGCAGCAGGTCGATCTTGTCCTGCCGGGCTGAGACCAGGTGCAACAAACCTGCCAGGATCGTACCGCTGCGCAACCACTCCAATTCCTCTTTTAGCGGGCGCGCAATCTTAAGTAACAAATCTGCGCGGCCAAAGACCTCCTCGGGTGAATATACGATCCGCGCTCCAGCCCGTTCGTACTCCTGGTCCGGAAACCCGGCGCCAACCCCTGCTTCATGCTCGACAAAAATCGAATGCCCATGCTGCTTCAGGAGTTCAACGCCCGCTGGCGGAAGCCCAACGCGAAATTCAAAGGTGCGTCTTTCTTTTGGAATTCCTATGTTCATGTAAACCTCCGCAAATGACTTCCGGAACCTATTCGACTCCGGCAGTCAAAATATTAGCTACCTTACAGCTTGTCTTAAAAGTACTTTGGTGGTCGAGTAGGCGGTGTTTTTCCGCCATATCGAGACCAAAATGGCAAAAGAATCCTTGAACTTGCTGGTCTCGATACTCCGCTTCGCGGTACTCGACCATCGACAATAGGTTGAAAATTAAGAGTGTCATGTGGCTAGTCAAATCTTTCAGGCCACATTCAACACGTCTCGGATGTGAGGTAAGGCCCAATCAATGGTCTCTTTGTCTATCACCAGGGGCGGGGCAAAACGGATGACGTGCTCATGCGTTTCCTTTGCCAGGATCCCTTCATTCCTTAGCGCCTCGCAGAAACGGCGGGCTCCGCCGGCCTCCGGTATTAGTTCTATGCCGATTAATAGTCCTTTGCCGCGTACATCCTTGATGTAAGGGCTCGATATCTCACTCAGTTGATCCATAAAATACTCGCCCATGATTGCAGCGTTCTCGACCAGCTTTTCTTCTACAATTACACGCAAAGCTGCCCTGGCGACAGCTGCACCAAGAGGATTACCTCCGAAGGTTGAACCATGCTCGCCAGGTTTGAACAGGCCTAACAAAGAACGGTCAGCTAATACCGCTGAAACAGGGTAGAAACCACCTGAGAGTGCTTTTCCAAGGATGAGGATATCAGGACGGACAGCTTCATGATCGCAGGCGAACATCCGCCCAGTCCGCCCCAGGCCAGTCTGGATTTCGTCTGCGATGAGCAATATGTTCTGGTCGCTGCATATTTGCCGTAGACGGCGCAGGTAACCTGGCGGAGGTATACGTACACCGGCTTCTCCTTGGATCGGCTCGATAAGTACAGCTGCCGTTTTAGGCGTAATGGTCCGGGCTATGGCTTCCGCATCCCCGTAAGGGACATTGATAAAACCGGGCGTAAACGGACCAAATCCATTTCGATAAGATGGGTCAGACGAAAAGGAAATAAGTGTGATTGTGCGGCCATGAAAATTTCCTTCAACCGTGATAATTTCTGCGTTGTTGGCTGGAACACCTTTGACCTGGGTGGCCCATTTACGAGC
>CAZLOC010000087.1:0-11745 GCA_964560935.1 uncultured Anaerolineaceae bacterium
CGGTGTTTGGATGGGATCGATTCGGGTACCAGGCTGTCCCACTTTGGATCGTCAGCGGGAAAAACGTATTGGTCAAGGTTGCCCTGTGGGATGCCTTCAAGGCCGCGTACAACCGGCGGTTTCGCATCCAGGGTGTACGGGTCAACGGCCAGGTCAACGACGACGGCGTGCTCCGGCAACCAGGCGATCCAGTCATTAGGGACGACTGGCTTGCTTGGGTTGCGACGCTGGGTCGCATCGACCAGGATGTCGGCCTGGCGGAAGAGCGCTTCCATCGTTGCGGCGTTGGAGGCGACGTTGCGGCCAACAGAAGCGGCAACAGCCCCGGGTCCGCCCGAAGCCATGTGGTCGTTGTTGCGTTCAATATTCCCCAGTTTGGTGGCTGCTTCCACAGCGTGCTTGCCAATCATGCCTGTCCCGATAATCAGCGCCTGGATGGGCTTTTTATCGGGCCGACCCAGTCCGGGCCAAATCTTCTCCAGCCAATCGAAGGCTGCTTCCAGTCCGTTCCAGGCAACCGCCTTCATGTTTTCAACCAGGCGGATGTTGTCATCGTTGGCAATGCTATCGAGCGAGATGGCCTTGATGCCCAACTCCTTGAGCCGGGCAACGCGCTTGGGCCGGGTCGGGTAGTGCAGCATGGAGACGAGCGTGCTGCTGCGCTTGAGCAGTTGAAACTCGTCCGGCTTGGGTGAGCGAAGAATTAGCGTGACATCTTTCTGAAAGACTTCTTCCCGGCCGCACATGTGGATGTTGGGATTAGCGCGTTTGTAGTCTTCGAAGCTGTAGCCTGACCGCGCGCCATAGCCTTCCTCGATGTAGACATGAACGCCGAGCCCTACCAAGTAGTGTATAAATTCAGGCAGAAAGACACGTTTCTCGCCCGCTTCTTGGCGCATGCGGGGAAATCCGATGGTTTTTGGGATGCTCATCCTTTATCCTCCCTTTCAGGTTTGGTTGGCGCCGGGGCAAGTTCGTTGCTCTCCCGCTGTGAAAGCAAAGCGCGTCCGATGGCGCGCTCAAAGTAGCGGCCATGTAAGTTGATATTCTCCAGACCGCCCCGGTCAATGATGGTACGTAGTATTGGGCGAAGCTGTTCTCCATAAAGGGCCATGCATTGTTTTGGATGGATGCCCGGCCACGAATAGCAGGAAACCGCATGGCGGCGGTGCTTGGTCGAGATACACTCCGGGATACGGTCATAGACAGAATCATTCGGCATGAAAACGTACTGATCGAGGTCGCCTTGCGGCATTCCTTCAATGCCTTTGACTTCCGGCGGGTCGGCATTGCAATCGTACGGGTCCACGGATAGATCAACCAGCACGGCATGTTCCGGCAACAGGCCGGTCCAATCGTTTGGGATCACGATCTTGCTCGGGTCTGGGCGTTGCGTGGCGTCAACCAGAATATCGGTGTGAGCCAGGATCTCTTTCATGGTTTCTTCCCGGTCAGTCAGGTCGTAATCTATGGCTGTAACTTGGACTCCTGGCACCCCTCGTTCAGCCAAGGTTTGCCAGAGCTTCATATCTCCATAGCGACTGGCTGCTTGAACGGCGTGCATCCCTACTGCGCCGACTCCCACTATGGTCGCATGGATGGGGCCGCGCTCCGCGCTCTCTAATCCAGGAAGTGGGTATGTGCGGTGCAAGATCTGGAAGCCGACTTCCAAACCGTTCCACGCTACGGATTTCAAGTTTTCGATCAGACGACGCCCGGTATCATCTTTGAGTGAATCGAGCGAGATGGCCTCAATCCCTAGAGATTTCAAGAGGGCAACTCGCTGAGGGCGGGTAGGGTAATGCAGCATGGAGATCAGGCACGAGCCGGGCTGCATCAGTTTCAAGTCCTCATTGGAGGGACAGCGCAAAACTAAAACAATTTGTTTTCGATAAACTTCCTCATGGGATACAAACTGGGCGTTTGGAGCAAGCTTTTGATAATCTGCCTCCGTATAGCCCATGCCAGAGCCATAGCCATACTCCAAATAGACTTGTGCGCCGCGTTTTTCCAAATCGGCTACCAGGGGGGGTAAAAAGTCGCGGCGTTCGCCGAATTCGACGTGCATGCGGGCCAAACCAACCGTACTCGCTTCTGTCATTGATTCCCTCGTATCGAATTTGGGGGCATTCTCCAGCCCCCACAGTAGTTTACCATACTATGAAGTAGGGATGAATACGGTAGAATCGTAAAAAATACTATACAGGATGCAAAAGACGAATGATAAAACGATATTCGATTTTCCTACTGACGTTAATCTTGGCTACCGTAGCCTGTGGCAGTACAACGCCTGCCCCTTCGGGAGTGCCGCTTCCTACGCCGGAAACTGCTACCGCTACAGCTATCTCCTCGGCGCCTCAGCCGAGCCGTTCTCCTGTGGCGAGCCCTGTTGTCGCTGAACCGGGAACGGGGGCAGCACAAACGGTTTCTAAGCCATCGGGCTTACGCGTCGTTTATATTCGCGAGGGCAATCTCTGGTCCTGGACGGAGGCAGCCGGTAATGTGCAGCTAACGGGTACTGGGGATATGTCTACTGTGCGTCTCTCGGATGACAGCCAGTTGCTGGCCTTCATGCGCGGACGCGAAGTCTGGACGGTGCGCATGGATGGCACAGATGCGCGTTTACTGGTCACACAGGGAGACGCGGGCGGCGCGCTCTGGTTCGCGCCGAATGGATTGCTACTGGCCGTATCCACAAGGGATCATATTGATGTGATCGATTTGAATACATCCTTTTTTAACACTGTGGTTACCTATCCTGCCATATCACAAGGATATTATCCCGAAGTTGTCTGGTCGCCGGATGCGTTTGGGTTCAAAACGGTCATCCCGCCACAAACCGAGACCGGGCAGGGGGAGTTGCTGTTTGTCTTTACCGATGGCACGCTGGCGAGCCTGGCAAAATTTGCGCTGGTTTCACTCACTGAAAGTTTGCCTTTTCTCTCGCCAGATGGCGGCTATGTCATCTATGTTGCGAAAATGGGGGATGGCAAAGCGTCGCTGTATCTGATGGATAGCAGCGGCGCGACCAGACCCTATGGCGAGCCAGCCGAAAGTGTCCGTGCGTTGAGTTGGATGCCGGATTCGAAACACTTTGTCTACACCCTGGAAGTCTCTGCACGCACCTTCCTAGGCGATGTGGCTGGACCACCATCGGAAATAGTAATGGAAAGTTATCAAACGATTCGTTGGGTGGAGGCGGAGCACTTTTTTGCCGTGCAAGACGGTAATCTATATCTGGGGGACATCAACGGTGAGAAAACCCTGATCGATGTGGGTGTATCCGACTTCGATTTTGAGAAGTAAATTGGGGTTGACTCTCCTCCTGCTGGAGGCTGTATAAAAGGGACAAGAATGGAGGCTTCCAGATGATCCGGATCGGAGACTTCTCAAAGCTCAGCCGCATTTCGGTCAAGACGCTGCGCTTCTATGACGAGATGGACTTGCTCAAACCGGTTGAGGTGGATCGCTTCACCGGGTACCGGTATTACGAGTACAGTCAACTGGCGCGCCTGAACCGAATCCTGGCACTCAAAGACCTGGGCTTTTCGCTGGATGAAATCCGCAGGCTGCTTGAAGACAACCTGCCTGTGGAGCAGCTGCGAGGCATGCTCAAACTGCGGGAAGCGGAAAGCAGGCAGAGGCTCCAGGAGGAAGCGGAACGACTGATGCGTATCGAAGCGCGGCTGAGACAAATCGAACAGGAGGATGTTATGTCCAAGTATGATGTTGTCATCAAGAAAGTTGAGGCGTTCAGGGTTGCCTCGCTACGTGGCGTTGTTCCCACGCCGCCCGAGCAGGGCAGCCTGTGGCGTGATTTGGAAGGGTACCTTGCCATGCACCGCGTCCGCCCTTCTGGCCCGTGTCTGTCCCTGTATCATGATGAGGAATACAAGGAGAGAGATTGGGACATCGAAGTGTGCGAGCCAATCTCCGAGGATGTTCCGCCTGACAACCATGTTGCAGTGCAGGTGCTGCCATCTGTGGATACGATGGCTTGTACAATCCATGAAGGAGCGCTTGTTGCCATCCAGGAGGCCTACGATTCCATCATGCGCTGGGTGGATGAAAATGGGTACCTGATCATTGGCCCGGTGCGTGAGGTGTATCTGGAAGAGGCCAAGCGAGGCAGCCAGACCGACCCCGGAACAGTGACCGAAATCCAGGTTCCGGTTGAGAAGGCATAAGTTTCTTCAAGCTCCCCTTGAAAAGAAGGGGAGGTTCTTTGGGAAATTCCGTGGTGGATACCCGGATTTGGGGGTGAGAGCGCGCTCTCACCCCCAAATCCGGACTTTTTCAGGGCAAATCCTGGGGAGCCGAAGGGGAGTTTTGCTTAAGAAAACAAGTTTCGTTGTACAATAGAAGGGATGTCCAAGACGCTTAAAGTCCTTTTCCTCGCTGCGGAAGCCGATCCGTTTGTAAAGGTTGGCGGGCTGGGGGATGTCGCCGGGTCTTTACCCCGGGCGCTGAGAGCTTTACCCCCAGACTTGACCGGGGATGTGATCTTGGATGTGCGTCTGGTTTTGCCTTTCCACCCAGTCGTACGTTCCAATATAACCTCCCTTCACTCAGTACCGCCTTTCACTTTAAGGCGCGACGGCGAAGAAATTCTTGTCGAGGTTTTTGAGACCGCGGTGGAAGAAATGCCGGTCTATCTCGTTGGCGGCGGGCCAATTGATGCCAGTGGCTCTGTGTATTCCTCTAATTCTGAAGCCGATAGCGAGAAATACACTTTTTTTTCTCTGGCCGCGCTTGGCTTGGCAAAGCAATTGAACTGGTACCCTGATGTCGTTCATGCCAATGACTGGCACACGGCATTGACCGCTTACGGCTTGTTGGTGCAGCATTGGCAAGAAGGGCAGCCGCGCCCGGCTTCGCTTATCACAGTGCACAACTTGCCATTTCTAGGTCCGGATGTGCACAATGTACTCGAGAAGTACGACATCCCGCTGGCTCAGACCGACCTGCCGGATTGGGCGCGACTCAAGCCGCTGCCACTGGGTCTGTGGTCTGCTGACGCGATTGTAGCTGTCTCGCCGACGTATGCGGACGAGATGTTGTCAAAAGATTATGGATCTGGCTTGCAGGATTTCCTGAAAACCCGCCGGGAAAATCTCACGGGTATTCTAAATGGCCTGGATGTGAACAGCTTCGATCCGGCTGCAGATGAGGACATTGCTGCACAGTTCACAGCCGAGTCTCTCGACGAGCGGAAAGCGAACAAGACGGCTCTTGCCAAGCGAGTTGGCCTGCTGGCCGATCAGGCTATCCCTTTGTTTGGTGTTGTCTCGCGCATGGACCCGCAAAAAGGTATCGATCTGGTGCTCGATGGATTGCGCAAGATGGTCGATACGCCCTGGCAGGCAGTCATTCTGGGGACAGGTGATCCCAAACTGGAAGAGTCTGCGCGAAAGTTGCAAAAGGATTTCCCTGAGCGCGTGTGTATCGAAGCCAAGTACGATTCCAGGTTGGCGCGGCAGATCTATGCGGGTGCTGATATTTTCCTGATGCCTTCCCGCTACGAGCCTTGCGGACTCTCGCAGATGATCGCTATGCGTTATGGCTGTGTACCGGTGGTGCGTGCCGTCGGTGGTCTGCATGATACCGTAACAGAAGGTGAAACTGGTTTTGCCTTTATCAAACCACAAGTGAGAGATTTTGTTGCCGCCATCCAGCGCGCTTTGAAAATCTATCGAGATAAGGAAGCCTGGCAGACTATGCAAAAAAACGGCATGGGCCAGGATTTCTCGTGGAAGAAATCGGCCTTGAAATATTTTGAACTCTATCAACGTTTGATCAGTACCCGTAGCTAATTCGTTTTTGCTATGAAAACTCGCGCCATTATTCTTGCCGGGGGAGAAGGTTCTCGTTTGGGCGTGCTCACCGCCAAACGGACCAAGCCTGCTGTGCCCTTTGCGGGTAAGTATCGCATTATCGACTTTGCCCTCTCGAACTGTGTTAATTCAGGGATTTTTGATGTGATGGTGCTGGCGCAGTACCGTCCGCAATCGTTGATCGAACATATTGGCGCCGGAGCGCCCTGGGATTTGAATCGCGATTTTACCGGTGGTATCAAAATATTGACCCCTTACAAAGCACGTTATGGCGCTGACTGGTACCTTGGCACGGCAGATGCTGTGCAACAGAATTTCACATTTATCAAGCGGGATTCTCCCGATCTGGTCTTGTTGCTTTCCGGCGATCACATCTATACCATGGATTACGATCCCATGATCGCTTTCCACCTCGACCATCATGCTGACGTAACGGTAGGTACGTTTCGGGTGCCAATCGAGGAAGCTTCGCGCTTTGGCATTTTGGCGACCAATAAAGCTTACCAGGTCAAATCTTTTGTGGAGAAGCCTGAAGAACCCCAATCTAATCTGGCAAATATGGGAGTGTATCTTTTCAATCTTGAAACGCTCGGCCGCGTATTATGGGAAGACCATGTGAACAAAAAATCCTCTCATGATTTTGGGAAGGACATCATCCCTAAGTTGGTCAAATCGAATGCGCGCGTGTTCGCCTTTCCTTACAGCGGTTACTGGATGGATGTGGGGACGATCAATTCCTACTGGCAAAGCCATATGGATTTGCTCTCTCCTGACCCGCCGTTGAAATTATACGACCGTCGCTGGGTCATCCATACCCGCACGGAGGAAAGGCCACCTGTACGCTTCCCGGATACAGCGCATGTATATGCCAGTATGATCACCGACGGTTGTTTTATCGAAGCCGGGGCGCGGGTGGAGAGCAGCGTGCTTTCCCCGGGGGTCATCGTCCGTGCAGGGGCGGTGGTGCGCGAGTCCATCTTGTTGACAGACTGCATTGTGGAGAGTGGCGCCGTGGTCGAGCGGACTATTCTCGATAAACTCGTAAAAGTGGGGCAAAATGCGCGGCTGGGCGGCGGCGTACATGCCCCGGAGATTTGTTTGACGTTGGTCGGTAAACACGCGACGTTACCGCCGGGTCTCGTGGTTGAGCCGGGAGCGGAAATTGGCACCGGTGTTGTCCCAACTGATTTCAATGGATTACATGTAGCGGCTGGTCAATTCATCCAAACCAAACACAAGCCTTATGAAATTTGAACGTTCATCCGGAGTGCTCTTGCACCCCACCAGTTTGCCTGGCCCGTATGGCATAGGCGATCTTGGCCCGTCTGCTTTTCAGTTCGTCGATTGGCTGGCTGATTCGGGCTGCAAGCTCTGGCAGTTGTTACCGCTCGGCCCAACCGGCTATGGCGACTCGCCCTATCAATGTTTCTCCGCTTTTGCGGGGAATCCCTATCTGATCAGCCCCGAATTCCTGTTACGCGACAATCTGCTTCATCCGGACGATTTGGCCGAGATACCGGACTTCCAAAACGACAAAGTGGACTTTGGCCGCATCATCCCCTGGAAGTTGAACCTGCTCGAGCGGGCTTTCATCCGCTTCAAATCCGCCCCCTTGCCTGTTCGTCACGAATTCGACCGGTTCTGTGCTGAAAACGTGTCCTGGCTGCCAGACTACGCCCTGTTCATGGCGCTCAAAGAGGCCAATGGAGGCGGCGCCTGGGGCGGGTGGCCGGAACCCCTGCGGAAACGAAACTCTGACGCTTTGACGGAAGCAGGCAAACGTCATGTCGATGCGGTTGAGCGGTTCACGTTCTACCAATTTGTCTTTTTCCGTCAATGGGTTGCTTTGCGTGAACACGCCCATCGATGTGGCATCCGGATCATTGGTGATATTCCCATCTTCGTCGCCTACGATAGCGCGGACGTGTGGGCGAACCCCGAGCTGTTCTATCTGGACGAGAACGGCCGGCCGACTGTGGTGGCCGGTGTTCCGCCGGATTATTTTTCCCAAACCGGGCAGTTATGGGGCAATCCGCTATATCGCTGGGACGTGCTCCAGGAACAGGATTACGATTGGTGGATCGCGCGCTTTCGCGCCATCCTCAGGCAGGTGGACATTGTGCGCCTGGACCACTTCCGGGGCTTTGCTGGCTATTGGGAGATTCCGGCGGGCAGTAAGACAGCCGAAAAAGGGCGCTGGGTTCCAGGGCCTGGGGAAGGTTTCCTCCTGGCAGTTAAATCGGCTCTAGGCGAGTTGCCCATCATCGCGGAGGATCTGGGCGAGATCACCCCGGATGTGATTGAGTTGCGTGACCAGTTCGATTTGCCTGGCATGAAGATATTACAGTTTGCCTTCTCCGGGCCGGACAATAATTTTTTACCGCACAACTATCTCGCGAATTGTGTGACTTACACTGGCACACATGACAACGATACGGCACGTGGGTGGTATGAGGCGGCCCCAGAGCACGAGCGCGATTTTGCGCGCCGGTATTTGGATACAGATGGAAGCAATTTTGCCTGGGAGCTGACACGCGCCGCATGGGCCTCAGTAGCCGTCTATGCCATCGTGCCCATGCAGGACTTGCTGGGCCTGGGAACGGAAGCACGTATGAACTTCCCCAGTACGCTGGGTGGAAACTGGGTCTGGAGGTTGTTGAAGGATGAGATGAGCGCCGGACTGCAGGGGCGATTGCAAGAGCTTAATTATTTGTACCGGAGACAGGAAAAACGCCCCGCGCGGGGCGTTTGATAAAGTTAGACCGATGCAAAACAAGGTTATATAGTCTCTACAACGACTAATTCCTGGTTCTTGTACCTTGTTGCTACCCAGCCGTCGATTGGATAGTTAATTTTCAACCACTCTTCCTCGGAAGAAACCACATTCAATTCAGTCCCGCGGACTTCGGTGTATTTTGGCAGCGCGGCTATTCTGTTGAACGAAGTTCCGGCCCCTGTTCTTACATTCACGCCCGACCCTGACACAACCGTGCCTGTAAACTTATCGTCCGAAGGTGGCGGCGGTGTGACGACATATCCATCCAAGAGCTCTTTGAATTTTGCTTCATCGCCGTTGAAATAGTTATAATCCGGTCCTTCCCTGTATTGCCACCAAAGCCAGGCCGTCCATGAACCAAATAAATCAGGCTGCATGACGAAATCGTTATATTGGGCGGTCCACAAGGGCATTTCGGCTAGCTTCTTGGAAAGTGCTTTTAGCTTGAACAGCACCGAATTCCAACCGAGCAATGCTGCAAAACCTGGACCGGTGTATATCCCGCTTGGCTTTCCAGACCAGCCGGTGAATTTATCGATGACCGATTCAATCAAACCGTTTCCCGCGTATGGGGTTTTCCAGTACAGCCTGTCTGGCATCGAAATTTTTGGTTTTTCACAATCCCACCACCAACCGAGTGGGCCAAAATTCATGTCTTTGAATTCCCGCTTGATTGCTCGCATGTGATAGTTGCTGTCATAGCGGCTATCGATCAGCCAGTAGAGGCCCCACGCAAGCCCGTTTTTTTCACAATCTGCGATGAAAGTTTTGGGCAATGAATAGAACCCACCCTGACCGGCTTTGCAAATTGCGCCGCGCGTTCCCTTTGCCTTTTCTTCGGCGGCGCTCCAAACATTGCCAGCGTAGATATCGACCATTCGAATTGGGAATAGTTTTTCTCTTTCTTCCAGGACTGTCATTTTTTCCTCTTCTTTCTGTTAATTAAAACTATTTTGGATAACGACAATGGGTGGGAATGGAATGTGGAGCTTTACACTCCCAATAATTATTATAGGCAAATTTTGCTCACAAACAAGCATGAATTTTTGACTGGTGCCCGAACAAGGTAATTTTGATTGATGGATTTCCCTTTGCATGCTGTATTCTCATCAATCATTATCATGCTGTCCGGGTATTAGCTCTTGAAAGCGCTGAAAGCGATTCCCAACATTGAGTTGGTTTAAGGTGGGCGGACTTCCGCGAGTCAAGTCGAAATCGTTGTTATACTTTTCCTTCTCACCCCAAGAATTTGCGGAAAGAACCTGCGCGTTAATGGGATAAAAGGAATTAACATCAAAATGGATAGCAGCGCGGTGATCAATGAGCTTCTTACCGATTCTTGAAAGCCCATTTTTTCCATAAGTTCAACAGCAAAAGAATTGCTGAACATATGAAAACAGAATATGAACAATGTATTTGAAGAAATAAAAATGATGAAGTCTTGCTGTTTTGTAGTTCTCTCGATCAGCACGGATAGGCTGACTACCATCCCGTTTCCAATGATCCCTCCAACCAGCGAAATCGGATAGAAACTGCCAGTGTACCAAACGTTTCCATAGTAAGCGAATAGCAAGGTGAACGCGAACAGAACCATAAAAACCAATACTAAAATCCAGAGCGAAACTTCTCTAAAGAATTGTACGAAGTTGTATTTCCTGGCGTAGATTCCAATGATGTAATAATTCAAGCCCAGTAGTGCCAGATCGATGCTGAGAAAAAGATCATAATTTCCCGTCTGGTAGATATAAATAGACGTTACTAGAAACGGAATATACAGCCACTTTGTCTTTTGAATGAGCAAATTGAAGATGAGCTCTACGATGGCCAGTGCAGGTAAGAACCAGAGTACCACATTCACAAAACCTTCATAGGTCTGCGATCCCCAGAAGATCCCAAATAGCATTTCACCGACGGTATTTACAGTTGCTACGTAGAACCTGTCGCCGAAGGCAACCACTAATAACACTGTTGTCAAATATATTGATATATAGGGTATGACCAGTCTAAATGTTAATCGCTTGAGGAACGCTTCGGGTGAACCGGATTTGTTCAAGAATCCGGAGATGAAAAAGAAAAGCGGGACATGGAATGTCCATAAAAAGTTGACAAGAAAATCTGAAGTAGGCAGGTGACCAAATACAATCAAATATATTCCGATACTTTTGGCAATATCGACCCAATATTGTCTTTCTAAAGTATCTTGCACAATGACCTCGCGCTACCTCGCAAACAGCTGGAGCTATCGATGGAGATGTTACTTCAAGTCGTCTCGGTTGCAATCTGTTTTCTAGTCGATAATGATCTCATCTAGAGAACGCTTGGGGACATGGTGAGTGTCCTCCTCATCTCGCCAATACTTGATGTCTCCGTGAGGCCCAACAGCCTCGATCTCGACAATCTCCTTCGGCTTGCCCAACGCAAGGACAAGCAGGATCTCGTAATGATCGGGGATGCTCAATGCCTGGCGCAATCCCTCTTTTCGGATCGAGGCGATGATACAGCCTCCCAATCCAGCCTCTGTTGCCCCCAACAGGATGCTTTGCGCTGCAATCCCGTGGTCGCAGCCAAAGGATTCCCGGATGTTCTTGTCTCCCAGAATGATGATATATGCAGAAGGTCTCTCGCCTTCGGAAGGGCCGGGCCAATCTTTGAGATAAGCCGCCCATGCAAGTTCAGGGAAGATCAGAGCGTTCTTTTTGGGATCACAGGAAAGGATGTATTTCAATGGCTGGTGATTGCCTCCCGACGCGGATAATCTTGCCAGGTTTACAAGCTGCCTGAGCGTTTCAAGCTCAATAGAAACCTCTTGATGGAATCTTCGGTAACTTCGATTTTTCAACATAAGCTCACTTAATTTCATGCTGTACTCCTATTCGTATCCACGCTATCCCTTGACGTAGGACAATTTTTCGCAGATGGAACCGTTCTTCACCTGGAATATATCGACTCCTCGGACATGTCCCTTTTTCCCTGCCGCATCCACCCAGTCGTATCTCCAGCGCATAATGCACCGAGCGCCCAAGCCGAAAATCTCCTCGATCTCGATGTGGGCATGGGGCGACTCGCGGAAGAAGTCCTGCCAGAACTGAGTTACTGCTTCCTTCCCCGAGTACACAGCGCCGTCGGGGGCTGGAT
>CAZLOC010000088.1:0-11699 GCA_964560935.1 uncultured Anaerolineaceae bacterium
TTTGTACATATCGCGGAAGCCGCCCACGCCCGCTGCCGCCAGTGTACGGATCGGACCGGCTGAAATGGCGTTCACGCGCACACCCTGTGGACCGAAGTCGTAGGCCAGGTAGCGGGTGGTGGCTTCCAACGCAGCCTTGGCGACGCCCATCACATTGTAGTGCGGCGCAACCTTGACTGAGCCATAATAGGTCATACAAATCAGCGACGCACCCGGTCGCAAAATAGGTTGAAAAGCACGCGCCAGCGCCACGAACGAGTAGACGCTGATGTCCATCGCATTCTTGAAGCCCTCGCGCGTGGTGCTGTAGTACGGGCCGTCCAGTTCTTCGCGACCTGCAAAAGCGATGGAGTGCACCAGCACGTCGATCTGGCCGAAATCCCTGGCCACTTTTTGCGCCACGGCCTCAATATGCTCGTCCTTCGTCACGTCACACTCTTCGACCCAAGTGCAGCCAATTTTCTCAGCAAGCGGCATAACGCGTCGTTTCAACGCCTCGCCCGCATAACTGATGCCGATCTTTGCACCTTCGCGGTGCAGCGCCTGCGTGATGCCCCAGGCGATAGAGCGTTCGTTTGCAAGACCGAAAACGAGAGCGTTTTTTCCTTCCAATAAACCCATGATTCCTCCAAGAGAAAAGAGATTAGAAAGTAGAGAGCAGTGGACTAATCTCTATCCCCTATTCTCTACTCTCTATCTTCCAGCCTTTGACCAAAAAACGCCAGGGCTTTGAGAACCAGGGCTCTGGCACTGTATATAAACCCATTCTAGGCCCAATCGTCACGCTCGAATCCGGGATAGGAATCCCCGCTTCGATCCACAAGCTGTCGTTTGCTTCCGTTAAATCGACCGTGTTCTCGCTTTTGGTGATGCCCATGGCCTGCGTCAGCTTGCCCGGCCCAAACGTATCCCGCCCATTCCGCCGCGCGGACATGGCCTCCACGCCTTCCACCGGTTGAATGGCACGGATTAGCACCGCCGCCGGAAAACCTTCTCGCTCGGTGACCGCATTCAGCATCCAGTGATTGCCATACGTAAAATAAACATAGGCATGCCCTGGCGGCCCATACATGACTTGCGTGCGCGGCGTACGCCCGGCTTTAGCGTGACAGCCCAGGTCTTCCTCACCAATATAGGCTTCGGTCTCGATGATGAGACCGACCAGCTTGACGCCCTCCAGAATCCGCACCAGCCGTGCGCCAATCAGTTCACGGGCGACGGTTAGCGTTGGGCGGTTGTAGAATTCGCGGGGGAGGGGGAGATTTACCACAGATGAACACAGATAAATGGGATAAGGTAGATAAACAAAATATTAGGATTTGTGTGTTTTCCAATCCCAAGCGTATTGCTGACCTGATAAGCACAGCCGATGATTTTCTTGGTGATTTCATTTACTCCCTGACGTTGCAATGGATCATCCATATTTATCTAGCCCAAAAGGTTCATCCGTGTTTACAGAGTCCCCTTTGGGGATCTGTGGTTAGAATCTATTTGAAGCGCGGATCACGTTGAAGGGTCAGCCGCAGGCCCTCGTCCAGTTTGATCGAGGGTTTGTAGTTAAGTTTTTGCCCGGCGAGAGTCAGGTCTGCTTTCATGCGCGAAACACCGCCGGAGGTGTTCGAGTTGTTGAGCGAATCCACTTCGCGACCGGTGACTTCGCCAACTTTTTTCATCAACTCGCGGATGCTGGTTTCCGTACCGGAGCCAACATTGATGACAAGCCCATTAACGGTGGAAGCAGTAGCAGCGGCTACCATCACGCTGACCACATCATCCACATAGACATAATCACGGGTTTGCTGTCCATCGCCATGCACGACCAACGTCCCACCACGCAGAGCCTGACGCAGGAAATGTGGCACCACCGGCGGATGCGAAGGCGGCAGGTGTTGTCCCGGCCCATAGGCGTTGAAGATGCGCAGGCAGACCGTTTCCATGCCCCACAACTTGCCAATGGTACGGACGTAGTACTCGGCAGCAATCTTGGAGACAGCATATGGCGAATGAGGATCGGGCGTAGCGGCTTCTTTTAACGGTTGCTCACCCTGGTCGCCATAGACTGCGCCGGAGGAGGCCAGAATGACGCGCCGCACGCCCACATCGCGCATGGCTTCCATCAGGCTGACCGTCCCGCCGACATTGGCGGTATTGTACTCGCGCGGATACAGAACCGATTCAGGGACCGAGACGCGTGCCGCCAGGTGATAGACACAGTCAACTTCTTGTAGTAGCGTCCACAGTTTGGGGCGGTCGCTGACATCGCCGCGCGTGAAATGGACTTCAGGCGAAAGCGCTTGCGGGTCGCCTTTAGACAGGTCGTCCAGCCCGCGGACTTGATGTCCCTGGCGGGCAAGGTGGTTGGCAAGTGTTGAGCCGAGAAAGCCGGCTGCGCCGGTGATAAGGAAGTTCATAGGTTTGAAGATTATAAACGAAATGCCTCAATCTTTTTTGGATGAAGAATTTCGCACTTGATCGTGTGCAACCGGATCGGTCTTATACAAATAATTAGCAAGACGACTTCCAATGATAATATAGCGAAAGTCCTTTCCCTGGAAAGTCGATATAGCTGCAACAATTCCATAGATGATGAAAATTGCGCCACCGATGAATATAGCCCCAAAGATAATAAATGGGATAAAGAAACCTGTCAGAAAAAATGGGGCAACCGTCGGGTCAACTTCGCCACCGCCGCCCGCAAACGGAATCGTCAAAAAGATAGAAAAGAAAGAAAGCATGTAACAACCCATGCCAACGAACCATGCAAATATCATGATTAATTGATATGCAATTGCCTGTAGCGCTTGGAAAGCCACAAATTCAGATTTGTCCTTTTGCGTTACCCAAATAACAATAGGGGCGATAACACCCATGAAGGGCAAGATTGCCGAAACATGAGCCAAAGCAGCCATGATCTTGTCATTTTGAGCAGAGGGCGACGATGCAAGATTTTCTGTCATATTTCCTCCATGATAATTGGAAATGGTTTATACAGCTGTCCACATATTTACATTAAGATGCGTCCACGTTCGCATTTACTTGCTTAATCGATTTCGCTAACTTGTGGGGAAATCCCGCCCAAATCTCCTGCGGATAGATGATGGCATTCGTGCCAGGGAGCTGCTCCATCGCCAGGCCGGTGTTCAGGTTGATGCCCGACCGCTGGTAAGCTTTGTAGGCCAGTTGGCTGCAATAAAAAGCCTCCTCGGTTTCAGCGTTCAGGAAATTCAGGTTGTACGACTTGCCCACCTGTGACAGGCAATACTGCGCCACTTTGGCGCGCATATGGGCTTCATCCTCTTCAGAGAGTTCCAGTCCCCCCAATGGATAGGCTACCCCGTAAAATGTGTCGAACAGCAGGCCGCGCTCGCGTGCCATGAACTCGGTATCCCAGACCCCGCCGTGTGCGTGATAGGTGATCACGCCGCGCGAACCAGATTCCACGCAGCGCCCCTCCGGGCCGACGTAAATTGCTACATGATCCACGTCGCCCGGCACCAACCGGCCTATCAGCCGCCAGAACTCACCGGGCAGGATGTCCGGCTTGCCGTTCATCGTGCAGATGATGTCACCTGTTTGCAGCGTCAAGCCTTCGATTTGATAAGTGAAAACCATAATTTGCCTGTTATGAAATATACGCTGTGCTATCCATTTTGTTTCAAGAAAATTCTTGTTGAAATGCCCGTTCTGCGGCCAAGCGCCCGGCTTCGATCAAATCTCTGGACACATCCCCATCATAATCGATGATACGCGCCGCCGGCAGGAAATCATCCGGCGCAACAACCACGACTTTGACCATACGGTAACGGTATGGCCCTTTCCCTTCCGCGCGCTCGCGCTCAGCAAAGCGATTGTAGGCCTCGATCAATCGCAACCGTTCACGGAAGGATGCCAGCAGGGCCCAATCGAGCGCCCAGGTGATTGCATCCCCAAACGAATCAGGCATGCGCCGGGCTGCACCGGGCGTCTCGGCCGGGTCCTGCCACCAGGGCGTCATCAAAACAACGACGACCTCAGCCGGGACATCCGCGGGCACATCGCGCATCACATCCAAGGCCGCGCCCAAGGGAGTATTTGCAACCACAGCACCATCCCAGTAAAAGGCATTGGTTTCCGGGTCAAAGGTCCACGGATACACGAGCGGAATCGAACAACTTGCCAGGATACGATCAGCGGTGATACCGGTCGCCACGTCGCGGCGCGCTTCGCCTGTATCCCGCCGGTAGATTTCACGATTGCTGAACATCATCCGTTCACCAGTCTGGACATTGGTAGCAGCAATCAAAAGAGCCTTAGCGCTCTCGGCGAGCTTTTGCTCATCAAAGCCAAACCTTGTATACAGCGTTTTTCGCAAAGGCCCGGTATCGAGCAAATTGATCCAGTGCCCGATCAGGCGTTCACCCAGCCAGCGCGGCAGGAGCGGCAAGGGGGGCCAATAATCTTTTGGGATTGGCGAGGTGGCATCTTGCGGAGGAACTTGCGGGAGACGCGCATCCATAATATCGGCAAAAATGCGGCGTGACATCCAGCGCGCAAGGCCACGCATGCCCGGTGGGAGCCCCTGAACATCATGCTCCTCCAAGGAGAGCCAGACCTGCTCCAATTCTTCCGCTGACATACCCTGAGCAATAGCAGCCCCATTTACAGCTCCGATGGAAGTTCCAACCACCACTTGCGGATCCCATGCGCCCTGATGATTGGAGTCCACATCGGCCTTTTCAGATTCCATCAAATATTTATACACACCGGCATGGAAAGCGCCGCGTCCGCCACCGCCTGACAGCACCAAAGCTCGAATCGTGTCCATGTTTCGCTCCTTGAATGGAATTGCTTCTGTTATAGAGGAGATTTCAAGGGATGTCAAGCAATAAAACTCTTGACAAATAGATAAACTTCGATATAATAACAAATAGAAGATCATCGATATGACAACTCCAAACCCTGTACACTTTGCCAAAGCCCTGGCCGACGAGACCCGCCAGAAGATCATGAACCTGGTCTGCTGCCAATGGCTCTCGGTCAATGAGATCGTCGAGCATTTGAACGTCACCCAACCGACTGTCTCGCATCACCTTGCCATCCTGCGCGAGAGCGGGCTGGTGGATGTCCGCGAGGAAGGCAAACAAACCTTCTACTCGCTCAACCAGGAGCGCGTTGCCTTCTGTTGCGGGCAGTTGATGATCAGATTCGCTCCCGAAACGGAGACAGCCGAAACCGTCAAGAAAGCCATCGAAAGCTAAATAATGGGATGTCCGTCCGCGGCGGCATCCCATCTATTTTGACCAAATATATAGACAATCATCTATGTAAGGAGACAAAATGACTCAAACCCCAATCCACGATGCAGTGCGGGAACATTACGCCGAGCGCGCCCGCAAATCCGATCCCTGCTGCGCACCGAACTCAGCCTCAGCCTGCTGCGACACAAAGAACGTCATCTATCCTGACGAGTTGCTTGTCGCCGTCCCCGACGATGTCGCCAACTTCAGCCTGGGCTGCGGCGACCCGATCACCCTGGCCGCCCTGCAACCCGGACAGATCGTACTCGATCTCGGCTCCGGCGGCGGCCTGGACTGCTTCCTGGCAGCCAAAAAGGTCAGCGAAAGCGGGCACGTCATCGGCGTGGATATGACCCCTGAGATGCTCGAAAAAGCGCGCGCCAGTGCGAAACGCATGGGCGTCAGCAATGTCGAATTCCGCCAGGGCTTCCTCGAAGATTTGCCCGTGGACAGTAACAGCATAGACGTGGTCATCTCTAATTGCGTGATCAACCTGTCTCCGGACAAGTCCAAAGTTTTCAATGAAGTTTTCCGCGTTCTCAAATCGGGTGGCAAATTGGCCGTTTCAGACATTGTCACCGATGGCCCATTGCCAGATGCCATCAAACAAAGTCTAAGCATGTGGGCCGGCTGCGTCGCCGGAGCAGTCGACGCAAAAGACTACATCGCTATGATGGAAACCGCTGGTTTTACGGACATCACCGTCACACCTACCTTCTTCGATAAAGAGACTGTGGATGAAGCCATCCAAGAAGTCGGTGACCAGATTGACCTTACTACCGTTTCACAAGATGAGTTATACAAAACAGTCTACAGCGCCCGTATCACGACAAGGAAGCCAAAATAATCCCGCAAAATAACGCATAGACCTGCCAGGCTAACAACACCTGCAGGTCTGTTTTAATCAGCCGGAACTGCCTCCACTTTTTGCAGTTGATCGTGGTCAGGCAAAACATCTTCAAGGTCGCGTATCGTTGTAACAAAATACCCGCTCAACCCAACCAGTGCACACATCAGACAGCAGAAAACCGTCAGCAAGCCCATGCCGGATCCGGGTCCGGTGCCGACCAAACCGCTGAAGGTTTGTGAAAACCGGCTACTGGTTTGCATGGCGGGTTCCATCACGTAGTCGGCCAGTAATCCGGCAATCAAGGGCGTGACGGGCTGGGTAAGCCAGGCAATCAACCGCCGCGAGGTAAAGACCCGGCCTTGCAAGTCCGGCGCAACCTTGGCCTGCCAGATGGCCTGGCTAGAACTGTTGATCAGTGGGAAAAACAGCGCGCCAATCAACATGGAAGGAATCCAGACGGACAGGTCGCGCCCTATCCCGAGAAAGACCAGCGCCAGGCTGGCCAGGACCCAACCCAACAGCACCCCGTGGATGCGGCGCTTGAAACCGCCCCACAGGCTCATCAACACCCCGCCTATGACTCCACCGATTGCCCCGGCAGACTGGACACTGCCAAAGATAACCTCATCATTGCCCGTGCGCGAAAGGATCATCGGCGCGAGCAAAGTCCATTGCACACCAGAAAAAAGGTTTCCCAACAGGAAGATGATGAGCAGGCCTACCAACCCCCGCCGGGCAAAGATATAGCGGAACCCGTAGACCGCCTGCTCCCAAAGACTCCCCTGTCCCTGCGTACCTTCCTCCGTGCGCGGCGGCTGTGGGATGTAAACTACGAGCAACGCCCCAATCGCCAGCAAAAACGTGGCAACGTCGATAAGCAGGACGCCCGCCAGACCGATGAACGGCAACAATGCCCCGGCGATGAGCGGCGCAATCACGCCCGGCCCGGCCTCGATCAGGGACATCATGCCATTAGCACGCCCGTACTGTTCCTTGGGCAGCATTGTGCTGATAGTAGCGGAATAAGCCGGCCATTGAAAGGTATTTCCCAGGCCGTTAACGACCGCCGCTACGTACAAATGCCAGACTTCCAGCACGCCGAATGCCTGCAAAACCAGGATGCCCACCGTGGAAAGGCCCGCTCCCAGGTCGCTGACCATCATCATCAACTTGCGGTCATGGCGGTCTACCATTACACCCGCAAGCGGTGAGATCAGCAGGAAGGGCGTGACGAAGAATACCTGGATCAGACCTAAGGCGGTCGCGCTGCCGGTCTTCTCGAAAGCCCAGATGGTCAGCGCAAACTGGGTCATCAGGCTGGCAAGCACGGATACGATTTGCCCCAACCAGACCACCGTGAAGCCGGGCATCCCGCTCAAACGTTTTGATGGTTGCATGCTTTCTCCCATGATCAAACCATGAAAAAAGATGGTTAAACATATCCGTCTAACCATCTCCACACCGCTAATAGTCTAGCACTAACCCAGGCGAAGGACATCCTTCCGAAGAAGGGTTCTCTCTCCTACTCTATCAGGGAAAGCTGCGCTGCCATCGAAAAATTATTCTATAAAGATCTCAACGTGTTCGCCGTCATCTTCGTCCAGCACATCGATGATCTTACCTGTCACACCGGAACGCAATGCATCCATCACATTGGACATGTCCACGCCCTCCACTTCCGGGGCAAAATGCGCGCCGATCTTCATCCCAGCATCCACCAACGCCAGCGGGATTTGCACCGAGGCCTTCGAACGCCCAGAGGACATATCCGTCACACGGATGCGCAGTGTGCGTGGCGCTCCCGGCCCGCGCGAAGGGGTCGATCCGAGGGAGCTGCGGCGACCCTCCGCTAAGGCCGCCAGCAGCTTGGATCCCTCTTCCGCACTGATTTTCCCTTCTTCGATCATTTTCAAGATTTTCATCCGTTCTTCAACGCTTGTCATCATAAACCTCCTAGTACCGCAGGCGCGGTGCTACCCGATGTATACCTGGACGCGCTCGCCATGATCGCCTTCGTCCACATTGACGATCAACGGTTCATCCAGATTTTTTGCCAGTGAAAGTGCCGTTAGTATTTCATCCACATTGGTCCTGTCCATCCCGGGTATGAAATGCCCAAAATTACGCAAGAACCAGCCTATGATTCCAAGCGGTATCGGAAAGCCTAGCGTAATATGCTGCGGCCATTCCCCTTTTTCCTGGTCCACATTCACATACAGCCAGCGCGAGTTCATCCCGCCCGCCGAGAGCGCGACCAACAGGATACCCAATAAAAGGGGGAACCAGGCAAAGAAGAACCAGAACCCGTAGTTCGCATTCTGCACCAGGGCATACATCCAGTATGCGCCCAGAACGGTAAAAGCGACGCCAATCCACAGCGGGACTGCGGCAAACCGGCGCGCCCGGGCTTTGACCTCTTCAAAATCTGGACTCGCGCTTCTTTCCTGGTTTGGGCCTGCCTTCGTTTCGATGACTTCGACCTCGTCCTCGGCAGGAGTCTCCTCCAGCGCCCTAATGAGCGTCATTGCTTCATCGGCTGAGATCTTGCCCTCTTCCACCATCTTCAAGATTTGTTTCTGTTCATCAGAAGACATCACTGACCTCCTTCCAACGTGGAAAGCAATTTTTCCGCTTCTTCCGAGGTGATTTTCTTCTCCGCCAGCATATGCAGGATGGCCATGCGCTCCTCATCGGAAACTGGCTCCCGTTTTGCTTCGGCGGTTTCCTGCGCAAAAGTCCAATTCCATTTACGGTTTTTACCGCCTGCGTGGCGGAACTTCCGGTCCAGGTGGCGCTCCGCCCGGCGACCGGCGGCCTCGGCTTTGCGCGCGGCTCGTTCGGCTGCTTCCTGCGCGCGGCGGGAAATACGCTCACCCAGGTCGCGACCGTAGCTTCCCCAGTGCTCGCCCATCTCACGACCCCAGTTGCTCCAATCAAACATCATGCCGGCAAAGTTCCCGTATTCATCCGCAGATTCGGCCGCATCCACGCGGCTGGTGACGACCAGGTCGCCGCCCGCATCCAGCTTGATCTGCGCCGAGCCATCGCCCAAGTTGACTACGCGACTCACACTGTCGTCCGGCTCAATTCCAGGCCAATCGACGTTGATATCATCGCCGCGCAAGGTCAGGGTGGCGTTGGCTTCGGGTGGCAGCACCAGCAGAATATCGTCGCCTGCAACCACAGAATATTCCTGTCCCGGTTTTGGGTCGAGGTGGACGACCACGTCTTCGTTTACATCCACCTTCAAGTTCCCGCCCACGCCGCGCACGGCCAGGTCATCCGAGACGGAGTCGAGCGTCAGGCTGCCGTCCACGTCGCGCAACGAGGCATCGCCTCCCACGCTTTTGACCAGGACATCCCCTTGCGCGCCTCGCAGGCTAAAGTCCGATTTGATTGTTCCGATGACCACGTCACAGACTTCGCGCATGGCCACATCGCCATTGACCGCATCCACATCCAGCTTGCCAGCCAGCCCTCGCACGGACATATCGCCGTCCACACTCTGGACGTGCAAACTGGCTTTCTGCGGTACGTTCAGCGACAGGTCATCCCTGCAACTGATCGTGACCGCATCGCCGTCTTGTTGAAGTGTGAGATCTTGTTCATCATCAGCTTTGGCCAGGAGTTCAGCGTTATCCCAGCCGACCAGACGCAGGTCGCCTGCAACGGACTCGATCACGATGTGCGGCTCAAGGCCTAGAGAAATTCGTTTGGACACGTCACGCCTCCTCGCCGCGCAAGATGCGCATGGCATCGTCTGCTGAGATCTTACCGGCATCCAAATCTTCGAGCACGCTGTGGCGCCTATCGTCACTGATCTCAGGTGTTTCTTCTTTGCCAGGTTCGAAGCCCAGCGCGCGGATGACCTCGTGCAGGCGGTTGCGGATGGTGGGATAGGAAAGCTTGAGTTCGTCTTCCATGCGGTTGATCTTGCCTTCGCAACGGACAAAGGTGACTATGAACTGAAGCTGCTCCTGGGTCAGGTTGGCGAAATGACCTGCCGTAAAGCGGCCCTCGACGGTCGTGTCACACGAGGGACAATGCAAACGGCTGACGGTCAGTTCGTTCTGACAAACCGGGCAGCGGGTAAGTGCAGGGTACATGGATAACCTCCAGTGAACTAGTTATACAGGTTGAATGGTTGCGGGCTGGGCTATATCCTCCTCGGTCTCCACACGGCGATGCAAACCCAGGAAACCAATCACAGCCAGCGCGCCGATAATCCCAGACGCATACCACAGGAAACGCGGATCGAGGTTGTCAAGGACCAGGCCGGCCAGATAGGGACCGATTGCAAAGGAGATGCCCCACGAGTAACCGAAGACGGCCATGTAACGCCCGCGCATCTCCTCCGGCGCGAACTTGGCGACCAGCGCCTGCCCCACCGGCGCGACAATCATCTCGCCAATGGTGATGATGACCATCGCCAGCAGGAACATGATGTAAGCGGATACAAAGCCATACATGGCAAAGCCGATGGCGTACAACGCGGTCCCAGCGGCCATCATAAGCAAGGGCGGTCGTTTCTCGATGCGGCGGGTAATACCAAACTGGAAGAGCACCACCATGGCCGCGTTCAGGCTCAAAATGTAGCCATACCCTGATTCAGGGACGCCGTGTGCGTCACGCAGGTACACGCCCAGCGTGGTGTTCATATTCATATAAACCAAAGTCATCAGGATGCACGCGCCCATGAACAGCAGGAAGGGCAGGTCGCGCAGCACGCGGAAATAACCGCCAAATGTCCCTGCCATGCTTTCCTGCGCTGCGCCCGGTTGCGCCTGGGGTTTGGTCTCCGGCAGGAACCGCCAGACGAGGACCGCGGTGATCAGGCTGATGACGGCATCGGCAATGAACAAGGCCAGGTAAGACCTGGCGGCCAGCAAACCGCCGATGGCCGGCCCGATCGTCACGGACAAATTGAAGGCAACGCGGATAATTCCATAACCCTGGGCGCGTTTCTCTTCCGGCAGAAGGTCGGCTACCATCGCATTGTGGGCCGGGCCGGCAACGTCGCTCAAAATGCCCACGGTGAGGGCCAACACGAAGAAAGCCTCAAAGGAATTGACCAGTCCCATCGCTACCGCGCTGAAGGAGGAGGCGATCAGGCCAAAGATCACGATCCCTTTGCGCCCCAGGCGATCTGTCAACGCGCCGCCAAAGGTGGAACTGATAAAACCGGAGAGCGAGAAAACGGCAAACAACACGCCGACCTCGGTCATGCCCACGCCAAATTTCCTGGTCAGGTACAGGGCGAAAAAGGGGTACAACATCGCGCCGCCGACCCGGTCAATGAACGTGATCACGACCAGGGTCCAGAAAGGCTGCGGGTATTCATGGTAAATATCCACCAGCTTTTGTCGTTGTTTCGAAATAAACATTCGAGCTCTTTCTTAACAGGAATCGGTCTTTTCTAAATTTATTATAGCCAATAAATTGATTTTGTCAAGTTAAATATTGATATTATTGATTATTCTATCAAAATTATTCAACCAATCCCATGCTAAATAAACCTTTTCCAGTGGCTATGAGTCACTGATTTCCGAAACTCGATTTAGCGATACAATTAC
>CAZLOC010000089.1:0-11655 GCA_964560935.1 uncultured Anaerolineaceae bacterium
TTCTGGCAAATTTTAACGCGTTTCGACAGGCTCAACGTGAAGAATAGTCCTGAGAACCATCCTGGAGGAGCATGATAGAAATCTTTCCATAAAGTATAATTTCCTCGTACACACTTTGTCGATCATCCTATCATAGTTGAATCATCCAAGAGATGATCCATAAAGGAATCTAACATTGTGAAAAAGTGGGCTGGGAAGCTGGTTGTGGGTTTGGGCGGGAGCGCCGGGACGGGGAAAGATGACGTCCAAAAAATGCTCGAAAGGTTGGGGGCTTTCACGATTGACGCGGATGAAATAGCGAACCGCGTTATTCTAAAAGGCGCTCCGGGGTACCAACCCATTGTAGAGAACTTCGGGGAAAAGATTCTGGATCAAGACGGTCAGATAGACCGGTCCAGGCTGTATCAATTTGTCCGTTTGGATCGTTTAGCCAGAGACAAACTGCAATCTATTATCGACCCGCTGATAAAACAGGCGACCGTCAGTTTGCTTCAACGGGCCAAACAATCGGTGGTTCTTATCAAGGCCACCAATTTGAGCCGCTTTGGACTGCTCGAGCTTTGTGATCAGGTGTGGGTAATTACTGCGCCTGAAGAAGTACAGGTCTCTAACCTGATCCGGAAAAAAGGTTGGAGCGCTGAGCAGGCCCGCGGATACATCCAAAAGCAACCGGAAGTGGATGTCCAACTTGCCCATGCCGATGTTGTTCTGTACAACAGAGGCTCACGCAGTGCCTTGTGGGATCAGGTCATAGAGGCATGGGGGAGACTGGGGAAGGGCGTCACTGAGGGGCGGAAGCCGTCAGTAGATACGGTAGCAGGCCCGGGGTCCGCTTTGAGCCGCCTGCCCGGCCAAACACGAGACGTAGTTACATCGTCCGTTCCACTTTCCAGGATTCCGGACACGCAAACAGCATCCGCACCATCGACTGAGGGGGAGAAGGGCAGATTATCAGGTTTATCCGTCAAGGAAATTAGATTGGTTGGTCGCCGCGTATTCAATATGCTCTCGACCTTGCTGGTGATTGCCTATTTGACCTCCTGGGGTTTGATCCTGGCGGAACGTGGTCGCGAGCGACTGCCTGCTCAACCCCTCCAGGCGGCCTGGCAGGCGTTGGTGCGGGTTGGAGATTACCTCGTCAATCACCCGCAGACTTATTACTGGCATAAGGATAACGTTGCTGCGCTGCAAGTGGTGTCTGAAACGCTTAAATCTAGTTCCGGCTTGTTATTGTTATCCCTCGGCCTTGCCCTGGTGATCGGTATGCCACTGGGGATCGCGGCGGCATTGACCAAACGAAAAACTTCCTCAACGTTGGTCATGCTCATTTCGGTGTTGGGTGTCTCCACTCCCAGTTTTTTGTTTGCGATGTTCTTGTGGGTGGTGAACATCTGGGTACACCGCACCTTTGATATTCAAGTATTGCCCTCTGCCGGCTTTGGTTGGGATGCGCACCTGGTCATGCCGACCATTGTGTTGGCCATGCGCCCGTTGGCGCAGATTGCGCAGATAACCTATGTCAGCATGCGCGACATCCTGGGTCAGGATTATATCCGCACGGCGTATTCCAAAGGGCTGAACTGGCGCCTGGTTCGCAATGTGCACGCCCTGCCAAATATTCTCATTCCAACCCTGACCACGCTGGGCTCATCCCTGCGCTATTCCCTGGCCAGTTTGCCGGTCGTAGAAGTCTTCTTCTATTGGCCGGGAGTCGGTCTGATGTTGCTAGACGCCATCCAGCAGGGGAATGCTGCGCTCGTTACTGACCTGATCCTGTCGCTCGGACTTTTCTTCCTGTTCGTCAACCTGGTGATCGAGTTCTCCTTCCCGTTGATCGATCCGCGCCTGCGCGGCGATGCGGATACGGAGGAGAAGGGAGACCAGGGTACTTTCCTGGGCTGGATACAGGAAGTTGGCAACACACTTTCCGCCTGGGCGCGCGACCTGCGCCAGCGCTTCACCGCTCGGACCTCGGACCTGCCTCCGCTTCCAAACGGTCTGAACCTGCTCCCGGTCGATAAGGAGCAGCCCGTGGCAGAGCACCGTCGCTGGTTGTTGCGCAATTTTCTGGGTAACCCCGCCTTCATCCTGGGGTCTGTTTTGTTGGTTGCCCTTTTGCTGGGCGTACTCTTTGGTGAACACTTTACCTCTGCCAATCCATACCAGGCCCACGGCGTCATGTCGATTGACGGCAAGATCGGCGCGCCGCCTTATAAGCCGTCTTCGATCTTTCCCTGGGGGACGGATCACATCGGGCGCGATATTCAGGCGCTCGTTCTGGCGGGCGGCAAACGGACGTTGACGCTGGCTTTCTTTGGAATGTTGGCGCGTCTGCTACTGGGTGCAACCTTGGGGATCCTGGCGGGCTGGCAGCGAGACGGCTGGTTCGACCGGCTGGTCACTGGTGCAGTGGGTGTATGGGCGGCTTTCCCGGTCACGTTGTTTGCCATGATCTTGATCCAGGCCCTGGGCATTCAACAAGGTATGTGGGTCTTCATCGTCGCCATATCTGTGGTGGGGTGGGGCGAAGTGGCGCAATTTGTACGCGGACAGGTCATTACTTTGAAGCCGCAACTGTTTATCGAATCGGCCCGCTCGGTTGGTTCACGCCCCGATCAGATATTAGTGCGGCACATCATCCCGAATCTGGTGAATTCGCTGATCGTCCTGGCTGCCCTGGAAATGGGTGGGGTCTTGATGCTGTTGGCCGAGTTGGGTTACTTGAATATCTTCATGGGTGGCGGGTTCAGGGCCATGATCGGTGAGGCAGGGCGTATGATGCCGGTCATAGCCTTCTACTCGGACGTACCCGAATGGGCGGCTTTGATCGCAAACGTGCGCCAGTACTGGCGCAGCTATCCATGGATGGCCTTATATCCCGGCCTGGCAGTGTTCCTTACTATCATGACCTTCAACCTGTTTGGGGAGGGACTGCGCCGCTTCCTAGATGACACCTACTCTAACTTAAGTCGTTTATTCAACCGCTATACACTAATTGTGGCAGTTGGCCTCGCAGTGGTCGTAGCCCTGGTTCTACAATCGTCAGTGCCATTGAACGTTTATCGCCCGGAAGGCTTGAAATTCGACGAAAAGCGCGTTATGCAGGATATCGAGAATTTGTCTTCTCCTCAGATGCAAGGACGCGAGACGGGCATGCCTGGTGCGACCATGGCAGCTATATACATTGCCTATCGCATGTCAGAAATTGGCATTTTCCCTGCCGGAGAACATAACACTTATTTACAGCATTTGGTGCAACCACGTATACATCTATTTGAGACCCCCACGCTGACCATTTTGGATGAATCCGGCCAGCCTCTCAAGCAACTGACCTACAAGCGCGATTTTACCGAGTTTGCCCGTTCTGCTGGAATGTACGGAGATGAACAGGCTCCCATCATGGGTGTCGCCTATGGCCCGACGTTGGATCCATCCTTGAACGACGAGTATGGATTGAGCAACAGCGCAGCTATGGATCACATCGTGATCGTACGTGCCGAGGATATTGAGAAGGTCAACCCACAACAGTTGAAGGGGATTCTGGTAATTGCAGATGAGAACCTCTCGCTGGACCACCGGGAGGTGTATCCATACAATGTATTGGTGTTTGGGCCACCGGGATCACAAAACCGCACAGTTAAACCATATATGCTCATCTCTCCTGAAGTGGCCGATTCCTTACTACAAACGGCCAGCAGTAGCCTGGCGGAACTGGATGCCCTCCGGGAAACCCTGGAACCGGGTCAGATGCAGTTGACCGCAGAAGGGACCCAGGTGAGCATGTCACTGCAGCCGCGCAGGGCAGATAACTTTCTCGATGAAAAGTACATCAACGTGATGGGTGTTATTCCCGGGCAGGGACATTTCATGGGGATGGAAGAACAGATTATCATTGTCAGTGCCTATTACGATGGCCTGGGTACCGACTTGACGGATACGGTTTATCCTGGCGCAAATGACAATGCCAGCGGTGTGGCTATGATGCTGGAACTGGCGCGCTTGATGAAAGAAAGCGCCTATCAACCCGATAAGACAGTTTTATTCGTTGCCTGGGCAGGCGGGGAACGCCAGGAAGGCTTGAGTGTAGTCAATGTGCTTAATGCGCGTCCCGGTGCGAGCGAGTTGACTGTGGAGACGGTTATCGAGCTTTCTGGGGTTGGTTATGGGACGGGGAGTTCGATCAACCTGGGCAATGACAGCAGTTATCGCCTGGTCAAGCTCTTCCAGGAAGCGGCGGGCCGCTATAACTTGCCGACTACCACACGTGGGCGAAACCCGCATTATGGGTTACCTCTCCCTACGGCGTTTGGCGGGCGCGATGCGATGACCCTGTCCATTTCCTGGGATGGTTCGGATTCGCTGGCGCACACCCCCAAAGATACGGTTGCCATCATCGATTCGGCTAAATTGTATGATATCGGCCGTACAACCTATCTGACTTTGCTGGTTCTCAGCCGCGAAACGGAATACTGAACGTAAATTTTCCTCATAAATTGGATTGTTTTTTAACCCTCGAAATAAGCAAGCGCGAGCAGGTATAATCATGGACATGATTTATCTGGATTATGCTGCTACTACCCCGGTAGACTCCCGCGTCCTGGACGTGATGTTGCCCTATTTCTGCGCATCGTTCGGGAACCCGTCATCTGTGCATCGTTATGGACAGCGCGCCGAGGCCGCCGTGGAAGAAGCCCGCGAAACCGTCGCTGCAGCCATCCATTGCCGCCCGGACGAAGTCATCTTCACCTCCTGCGGTTCCGAATCGGACAATCTGGCCTTGCGCGGCGCAGTCCAGGCCATATCCGAAAAAACAGGCCGCAAATGGATTCTGACCGCCCAAACCGAGCACCACGCCGTCAGCAAGACGGCTGAAGGGCTTGCCGCGCATTCCGGTTATCCCCTCGAATGGCTGGAGGTGGACGAGTACGGCATGGTCAGGCCGGAAACGGTCAAGAAAGCGGTTTGTGACAATACTGCCATTGTCTCGGTTATGTATGCCAACAACGAGATTGGCACAATTAACCCTGTTAAAGAAATTGCCGAGATTTGCCATGTACATGGCGCTTTGTTTCATACCGATGCGGTCCAGGCGGCGGCATATCTGCCGGTCGATGTGACCGAACTGGGTGCCGATCTGATCTCCCTCGGCGGGCACAAATTCTACGGGCCAAAAGGCGTTGGCGCATTGTACGTCCGTAAGGGCACACCACTACTCCCGCATCTGACGGGCGGTGGGCAGGAATTTGGCCTGCGAGCAGGGACGTCCAACGTGCCCTATATCGTTGGTTTCGCCGAAGCCCTGCGCCTGACGGTGGAAGAGCGCGAAGAGCGTATTGCCCACGTTAAGCCATTGCGTGATCGTATCACCGGCACTGTTCTGGAAGAAATTCCCGATTCCCGTCTGACTGGTCATCCCGAAGCCCGCCTTCCGAACCATGCTTCGTTTGCCTTCAAAAATGTGGATGGCAACCTGCTCCTGCAAATGCTGGATGCGGCCGGTTTTGCCTGCTCGTCCGGCTCGGCCTGTAAAACGGGCAACCCTGAGCCCAGTGAAGTTGTGTCCGCGATCGGGCTCTCCCGCGAATGGGGGCTTGGCTCCCTGCGCGTCACGCTTGGCAATGGGACTACTGTTGAGCATGTTGATTCGTTTTTGAATAACCTTCCTTCTTTGGTTGAGAAGGTGCGAGGAATTAACCGGGGATGAACGGAGATAAACGTTATTAGTTTGATGAACGAGGAGTCTCATGGACAAGGTGGAATTGGACGCAATCACAGAAAGAATCATTGGTGCCGCTCATAAGGTGAGTAACAATTTAGGGATTGGGTTTGTGGAGAAGGTTTATGAGAATGCACATGCGCACGAGATGAGAAAAGATGGTTTGGTTGTCGTTCAGCAACATCCAATCAAAGTAGTTTATGATGGTATTGTCGTTGGTGACTTTTATGTTGACATGTTAGTTGAGAATCTGGTTCTGGTTGAGCTAAAGTCGGTAACATCTCTGAACGATGATCACATGATGCAAACGCTAAACTATTTACGTGCTTCTGATTTACCTGCCTGTCTTCTCATCAATTTCGGTACGCCGAAGACGCAAATTCGCCGTCTTCACCCATCACCAACTTGGAAAACACATACCTGGAAATACGCAAAACGATGAGTAGTTCATCTGAACCCATCCCATTCATCTCCGTTTATCTCCGGTGAAATTAATGGCAAAAGTTGTTGTAGCCATGTCCGGTGGCGTAGACTCCTCCGTTTCAGCGGCCTTGCTAAAACAGCAGGGCCATGAGGTCATCGGCATGATGCTGCGCTTGTGGTCGGAGCCGGGCAAGGAAGATTCCAACCGCTGCTGCACCCCCGACTCGATGGCGCTGGCGCGTCGTGTAGCGGCAAAACTGGATATCCCCTTTTACGTAGTGGATGCCAAGGAAATCTTCCGTGAAACCGTCGTGCAATATTTCCTGGATGGCTACGCGGCCGGGGTCACGCCCAATCCGTGCCTGCTGTGCAACCGCCAGATCCGCTGGACGTTTTTGCTCGAGCATGCTCTGGCCCTCGGCACGGACTTTATGGCCACCGGGCACTACGTGAGAAAACGGACAACAGATGATGGACAGCATGAACTTTTACGTGCAGTTGACCCATCCAAAGACCAGTCGTATGTTTTGCATGTTTTAAATCAGAAAAAACTGGCCAGGGCGCTCTTCCCGGTGGGGGAGTATCCCAAGTCAGAAATCCGCCAGATGGCTGAATCTTTGAATCTTCCTGTGTACGGGCGCCCTGACAGCCAGGACTTATGCTTCCTGGCCGGTGATGACTATCGCAATTTCATTCAGCGCAACGCGGCGGAAATGCTCGTGCCAGGTGAAATCGTCATGCGCGATGGCAGAACGTTGGGTCAACACAACGGATTGGCGAACTACACCATCGGTCAGCGCAAGGGACTGGGCGTGAGTTCGCCTGTGCCGCTGTACGTGCTGGGCAAGGATGCAGCTACGAACACTCTGATCGTTGGTGAAGCGGACGAACTCGGTACGGTTGAATTGGTCGCCGATGATGTCAATTGGATATCTGGCGAAGCGCCGAAAGAGCCTTTCCGCGCTGAAGTCAAAATCCGCTATACGGCCAAGGAAGCCTGGGCACAGGTGGTGCCCCTCGCAGGCGGGAAGCAGGCCAGGGTCCGTTTCGATGCGCCGCAGAGGGACGTCACGCCAGGGCAAGCAGTGGTCTTCTATACTGACGATCTCCTCGTTGGCGGTGGGATCATCATCTAGTTTTGCGTATAACCAAAATGCTGAATGAAGGTAATCCATGACAATTCCAACACTCATCTTCGCCTTTCTGATCGCCAGCCTGCTGGGGGCGTTGTATCACCTGATCCGAGGTGGCGGGCCTGGCAGGCTGTTCCTGAATCTGCTCTTGAGTTGGATCGGTTTTGCGCTGGGACATTTTATTGGTATATGGCGGGGTTGGTCTTTGTTCTCGTTGGGCGGGCTCGACCTGGGCCTGTCCATACCGGGCAGCCTGATTCTGCTGGTAGGAGTGGATTGGATCAACCGGATTAGGTTAGGGCCGGGCACCTTCTCGGATGGCGAGAACAGGGTATAATCGGCCTTTGCTATCCTACCTAGAGAGAGAACTATGGAGTTAATCACTTACCTGATCGATCTGTTTTTGCACCTGGACGAGCATCTGGCCAACATCATCAGCCAGTATGGCACCTGGACGTACGCCATCCTATTCTTCGTGATTTTCATGGAGACCGGCTTTGTGGTCACGCCCTTCCTACCGGGCGATTCGCTGCTCTTTGCCGCCGGCACGTTTGCTTCACCCGTGATGGGAGAAGCGCTCAATGTATATCTGTTGGTGGGCCTGCTTACCGTGGCAGCGGTCCTGGGAGACACGGTCAACTATTGGATTGGGCACTTTGTGGGGGAACGCGCCTATGGCAGCCGCTGGGTGAAGAAGGAGTACATCGACCGCACGCACGCCTTCTTCGAGAAGCATGGCGGCAAGACCATTTTCCTGGCACGCTTTGTGCCCATCATCCGCACCTTCGCGCCCTTCGTGGCAGGCGTTGGCAAGATGTCTTACGGGTATTTCTTTTCCTACAATGTGATCGGTGGCATCGTGTGGGTGCCGTTATTTACCTTCGCGGGCTATTTCTTTGGCACCCTGCCGTTTGTGCAAAGGAACTTCGAGTTCGTGATCATCGCGATCATCCTGATTTCGCTCATCCCGGTCTTTTATGAAGCATGGAAATCCCGCTCTGAAAAAGTAAAAGCAGCAACACAGTGAAACAACGAACAGCGCTGGATTACTTTTGGATCAGTGCGCGTGGGTTTTTTATGGGCGCAGCTGATATTGTGCCGGGCGTCTCGGGTGGCACGATGGCGTTCATCCTCGGAATTTACGAGGAGTTGCTTTCCGCCATCAATGCTATCAGCCTCGAATTTATCCGTCACATTTTGACATTGCGTTGGCGTGAGGCCTTTCGAGAGTTTCCCTGGCGTTTTTTGCTGGCGCTCGGGTTAGGCATCGCTGCTGCGATTCTTACTTTGACGAAGGGGCTGCATTGGGCGCTGGAAACCCACCCATCATTTTTATGGGCATTTTTCTTCGGGCTGATCGTTGCATCGATCGTTGTTGTCCGTAAGCGAGTTGCCCGCTGGAATGCTGTCAATCTCCTTGCGGCGCTGGCGGCGGCGATCGGGGCATATATCCTGGTCGGTTTAAGTCCCTCTGAAACGCCGCACACCCCCTTGTTTCTCTTCCTGAGCGGGGCGCTGGCGATTTGCGCCATGATCCTGCCGGGCATTTCCGGCGCGTTCATTCTGGTCTTGCTGGGTAAGTATCGCTATATCCTTGCCGCAGTCGTTGCCCTTGAGATCACCTCCATAGCCATCGTTGTTCTGGGAGCCGTATTCGGGCTGGTCGGTTTTGCGCGCCTGCTGCGTTGGTTGTTGCGCGAAAAACACGACCTGGTGGTTGGTACCCTGACTGGTTTTATGATAGGCGCTCTTCGCAAAGTATGGCCGTGGAAGTCCTTCGAGATGGTCGACGATGTGATCGTGCAGGAAACGAATTTCATTCCAACTGCTTTTACCGGCGAAGTGGCCCTGGCGCTCTTTTTTGTGGCTTTGGGTATCGTCTTTGTCCTGCTTATCGAGCATTTTGCTAACCGGAAACAGGTCGAGCCGTCATCCATCGCAAGTTGATCGTCAGTACCCTGGTGTTTGCGCTGTTCATAATTGCCATTATTGTTGGCGCGAATACGGACAGTCTGCCATTCGCGCTATATAGGCTTTACCGCTTTCCAGGCGGTGATAAGGTGGGACATTTCATCCTGTTCGGAATCCTGAGTTTTCTCCTGAACAAAAGCGCCCTGATCCTGCTCCCCAAGCGGGATTCTGCGCGAGTTATCCTGACCGTCAGCCTGCTCTTGTCCATTGTTATCGGACTGGAAGAATGGAGCCAATCCCTGTTCCCGGCCCGGACGATGTCGCTCATCGATCTGGTTGCCAGTTATGCAGGTGTAAGTCTGTTTGCCCTGCTGGCGTACTGGACAAATCATTGATGCAACTTTTTTCCTGCTCCTGCATCCAATGACTTAGAGTCGTATCATTTCAATAAAGCGGGTGTGGGGTGTTTTGGGCGTGCGAAGCACGCCCAAAACACCCCACTTCCCCCCTCTTTTTGAGAGGATACTTGGAATCTCTATGTAAAGGAGCAGATATGCCTATCTTTGAATTTGTGTGCAAAGATTGTGAGCAACCCTTCGAGGAACTGATTTTTGGATTCAGTACCGATGGCGTCGTTTGCCCATCCTGTGGAAGCGAGCAGGTGCGGAAGAAAATGTCCACTTTTGCATCGAAGGCGGGGGGTGATGGCGCTTCGCTCTCGCTTGGATCGAGCTCGGCTGCCTATTGCAGCACCGGCAGCGTCTGAGGGGTTTAGTCCGATTGGCCGTGCGCCAATGATGAAAAGAGAGACAGTCGTGTTATGAGCGGCTGTCTTTTTTATATGTATTTTCAGTGGGGTGATGATACCGTGGTGGCTAGACTTGAAACGCGGGTGACTGCTTTTCCCAGCCTTTTTGGATGCGAGTTTTTACGATGTCCCAGCTCGGGATTCCGCTGGTAGCGTCGGCGCTTTCGACGTTGAAGCCGCCGACAGCAACAGCGTAGGTCATGACGTCTTTGGGAGGCAAGTCTTTGCTGATGGCGGCCAGAAAGCCAGCAATAGTGCAATCACCTGCGCCGGTAGTGCCGACCACGTTGCATTTGAAGCAGGGTGTATAGGCTGTGATGCCCTGCCAGGCTTTCAGGTCTGCGGGCTGGCCTGCGCCTATGGCTTCGAGACGCGCCATGTCAGGTGTCGATTTCAGGTACAGGCCTTTATCGCCCAGTTTGAATACCACAATGGCGGCGCCCATTTCCAATAGTTTATCAGCCAAATACGCTAACTTGTTCGGATTGAGACAGTCTTGTCTATTGGCCTCGAATTGCGGACGTTTCAACATGTACAAGATTTCGTCGAAGCTGGGCAGGAAGATGTCAACATGGGGAAGGACGGTCGTCAACCAGCGAGGCCAGTCGATTTTGCCAGAAGCGGTTTCCGGGTCGGGTTGAGCCAGGTCTAGGGAGGTGGTCAGGCCGGTCGCTTTGACGCGTTCCAGTAAAGCGGCCATCTCGCTGCCGTGATGCGTGTACATCCGTTGCATGAGCGGGGGATAGCCAAAGTGGAGGTATCTGGCGCCGCGCAGTTGCTTAAATCGGATGTCGCTGGCCTGGAAGGTGTCATTGGCGCCGGGATTGTGGAAGAAGATGCGGTCGATGCCGGGTGGGCTGATGACGATGGAATAGGAAGTTTCGGAGTCGGGATCGACGATCATGCCGTTGGCGAGCGCTTCATCTTGTTGTCGCAGGATGTCCAAGATCGACTCCCCGAACTGGTCTGCTCCGACTTTGCCCATCAGGCGCGTTGGAATCCCTAGCCGGTGCAGGGCCAGGCCGGTATTGGCGACGCACCCACCCGTGGACAGGATCACCTTGCCGACGTTGACCAGCTTGCCGGGAACCAGCAGGCTGTTCAGGTCACCGGTATGTCCCTCGAAGGTAGGGATCGCGTCAAGGCAGATGTGCCCGGCAACGATGATCTCAGCCTGGGTCTGCGCCGTCTTCATGCTTTAGCCTTTGCCCGCGCTGCCAAAGATTTGCATTTGCTCCTCGACAGTTTCGCAAACCGCGGCTTTGACCTGGTTGATCATAACCGGGTAGTCGTTATAGGTCTCTTGTCCCTGGTTGAGATAGGCACGGGTGGCGTTCAGCGCAGTTTGCGACATGCCGGTGAAGAAGTTGATCTTGGCGATGCCCAGTGAGATGGCTTTGCGGAAGTCGTCAGCTGAGATTCCAGAGCCGCCGTGCAGCACCAACGGGATACCGGTTGCATCCCGGATGGCCTGTAGCCGGTCGAAGTCCAGGCAGGGTTCGCTTTTGTATTTGCCGTGGGAATTGCCGATAGCGACCGCCAGCGCGTCGATGCCCGTCTCGCGGACGAATTCCAGAGCCTGATCGACATCCGTGTATCGGGAGGGATCGGCGCTCCCGACCAGTCCGCCGCCTTCTTCGCCGCCGACCGCGCCCAGTTCTGCT
>CAZLOC010000090.1:0-11627 GCA_964560935.1 uncultured Anaerolineaceae bacterium
TCTTCGCGGTGCCTTTATCCTCGCGCATGATCTGGCTGCGCAAGAAAACGGCATATAAGAGACCTAAAATCGCGATTCCAAAAACGGCCCAAATCGCGATGGCTTCCATTGTTGTAAGTCCATACATAGCGTACATATTGCTTTATTCCTCCCGCGTATCAAAGAAATTTAGGCGGCGCTCGCCTAACCTATACGCAAAGAGCATTTTACAAGGCCTCGGCAATTGTGTCAAGAAGCACACAAACTTCCCGATACTGCGCGCTGTTGACAGCAAAAAACAATTCTGATAACATATATCCAGTTTAGAGCTTCAAAGGAGAACCCCAATGCTGGAACAAATTAGCACAAAGATTGATACAACCACAATTTCGCTAAGTCCGGCTGCAGCGCAGGCCGTTCAAAACATTATGGCCGAAAAAAATCTTGATGGCTATGCCTTGCGAGTTTACGTTGCAGGAGGGGGGTGTGGCGGCGCTCAATTTGGCATGGCGCTCGATAATGATATCCGCGATATCGATACGACTTTTGAAACCGAGGGTGTCAAAGTTGTAGTGGATGAGGTCTCTATCGACTACTTGCTTGGGGCCAGCATTGATTTTGTCAATGACCCACAGCGCGGCGCCGGATTTGTGGTTGACAGCCCCAATGCCAAAGCTAATAACCACGGTGACGAAGCGTGCTCTTGTGGCGGCTCATGTGCCTGCAACAACTAACCTGGTTTCGATCAATTATAAAAAGGCCGGCTTGCCCGGCCTTTTTATCTGCCCCTGAGAAATGATATAAGCGCTCCCAGCGCTCCAATAAATCCTAAACTAAAAATCAATAATCCAACTGGGATTCGATTTGTTCGATTCTGGTCATCATCAACAAATGTGGGGACGACCACTTGAGCCGGAGGAGTGAAGGTAGGTAAGCGGGTGGGCGTTACGGGTGTTATAAAAGCGGCAGCAAGCGTCGGGTCAATAATGGGAGTCGAGAAGGGAGTCGGCGTGGGCGGAGCATCGACCGTCTGCAATCGCGCACCGGGGGATATGCGTACATAGGGCGCGTATACCCAGGCGGTAGAACCCGGAACGCCCGGATAAACCACCTGGATCCAATTCTCATCGCTTGCTCGACCCAAGGCGGGAACACTTTGCGAAGCTAGCAATACGCCTACCGCAGGATACTCATAAGTACTTGGCCCCGCATAAACATCGATTTGCTCAAGATCAGCATAGACTGTCACAAGCGGCCCGGACGCCGTCCCGGTTACGGTAGGAACGGAACCGGTGGGCTGTTGCGCTTTGGCTATGTTCTGGTCTGGGGCAACCACTGAAATGACAACCAAAGTTGTCGCAACCAATACCAACAATACAACTTTCAACCAACGATACATCGTGTGTGTCCACAAACACTTGCATTCATCAGCGACGTCGCAGGGAAGAGTACAAGTAACCGAGTAAACCCAAAATCCCTGACCCCAACACAAACGCTCCCAGAGGCACTCCGGGATTAGAATTTGTAACAGGGGTTTCGGTAAACTGTGGTACTTCCAAAGGAGGCGGCGGAGTAAATGTAGGCATGCGCGTCGCAGTTGGCTCGAAGACGTAAGCAGCTGCCAGTGTCGGGTCAACGGTGGGAGTGGTCCGTGGTGTGGCAGTGGGTGGAGGCTCGATAATTTGCAAATTTCCAGGCGAAATCGAAATGAGCGAATTATGGACCCAGCCAACTCCGCCGGGACCCGCCGGGAAAACGATCTGTACCCAATCCCGACCCGGAGAAACACCCAGTGCTTTCGCTGTCTCTCCGGGTTGCATATTGCCGATAATCTCGTACAGCACCGTACTGGGACCATTCCGAACATTAATCTGCTCGGTGTAGGTAACCGTAACAATCACTTCGCTGGAACCCGGCGTCGGTTCCTGAGCCAGCACAACGGTCAGGGAAGAGGCGCTAATAAACCCATCTATAAGCGCCAGCATCACAAGCATCAAAGTTATTTTAAACCAATATCGTTTCATTTGCGTATACATAGTTGAGGAAATCGCGAAGGCGATTATAATCTAAATTATGGAAAGACGAATTTTTCACGGTATACTGTCCCCTACGGACATTGCGCAGGCATTACTGGCGGAATTCAACCAGGGAAATATCCACGCACAAGCATTGGGCAAAAGCGACAAGCTGGCTGTCCAAATTGGAACGCGACCGGGCGCCATGTCTGGCGGGCAAACCGCTCTCACCGTCACAATCCAAAAAGTAACTGACGGGGTCATGGTCGAACTGGGACAACAGGCCTGGCTGAGTGTAGCTGCGAGTCTCGGCCAAACGGCATTCTCACTGTTTCGCAACCCATTCAGTGTGCTTGGCAGGCTGGATGACCTGGCTCAGGATATTGAAAGCTTGCAACTCAGCGAGAAGGTCTGGCAGGTCATTGCACGTACTGCCGCCTCTGCTGGCGCTTCTCACCAACTCACTGACCGGATGAGCCGCTTAACCTGTGAGTACTGCGGGACAGCCAATCCACTCGGAGAACCGGCCTGTATCGCATGCGGGGCTCCCCTGGGCAAGGCGCACCCAACCAGTTGCGTACAGTGTGGATATGTGATCACCAAGGATGATAGCGTTTGCCCCAATTGCGGACGGAAGCAATAACCGCTATAATAAATTACAGAATACTGCGTAAATATCTGAACCAAAATCTTGTTACTTTCGAGCCATACGGAACAAGCAAGTTCAGAATTTTATACAAGAAGCAGTAGAAACTGGTCGATCTTTTGGAACAGGCGACAGGCTTATGAAATTAAATCTCGAACAACTCGAAGCACGCTTACGGGCACTCATTGAAGTTAAACTGGTCAGCGCCTTGCCTGGCATCCAAGTGGAAGATCTTGTTGTGCACAAACTTGCCGACGCGATGAAAAACAACCTGGTCGAAGATATGGGTGGGAATAAGATTGCGCCGAATGTATTTACGCTGGTAGCACATCCGAAATTTGCGGAGAGCTGGCAGCAACCCGAACTACTGGAAGCCATGATCAACTCCCTTAAGATTGTCGGGGAAGAAGCTGGCTTGAAATTTTCTGCGCCCCCCACCATTTCGATTATACAAAATCCCCAACAACAGGATGACGTAGTAGATGTAGTTGCCTCCCATAAATTGGAAGCCGTAGCTGATACGCGAGGTATGACACCTGCTAACAACGCCAGTGCTGATTCTGATGATGAAGCATTTCCACAAAATGCATTCCTGATCGTCGATGGAGTAAAGGTTTTCCCGCTTAAGCAATCTGTTATCAACATCGGTCGTAGATTGGATAATCAATTGGTCATAGACGATCCACGCATATCCCGCAACCACGCCCAACTGCGGGCCATCAAAGGTCGTTTTGTGATTTTTGACTTGAACTCAACGGGCGGTACATTTGTCAATGGACAGCGAACCAGCCAATCTGTGATGTATCCCGGCGATGTGATCTCGCTGGCCGGTGTGCCCCTTGTCTATGGGCAGGATAACCCACCACCCCGACCAGACCTGGCGGAAACAAATCCTCTCAGCCAAGCTACATCCGACCGTCCTACGGCCTATCTCGATCGAAAAACCGGCAAGCTCAAAAACATAGACGAAGAAGACCCGGAATGAGCGCCCCTTTCGTTTTGGCACTGCGAGTGTTACTCGCGGTGTCCCTTTATGCCTTTCTGGGGTGGACTTTGTTCACCATCTGGCGCGAACTACACACGCAGGGATTCCTGCTAGCCGCGCGAAAAATCCCCGGCATTAGCCTGAACATTCAAGTCGGTAATCAAACTCCCATCCAGCGCTATATCACACAACCGGAGATCTTGCTCGGACGCGACGCCCATTGCGATATCCCTCTACTTGACGACACCGTATCTGTACGTCATTCGCGCCTGTCATATCATCATGGACAATGGTGGCTGGAGGATCTTGGTTCCACCAACGGAACATGGCTGAACAAAGAGAAAGTTTCCACTCCTACCGTTATCATCGGTGGAGATAAAATCGACTGTGGCAAAGTATCTATCACGATCAAACTTGGCGTTGATTCCACAAATCCACCCACCCAACGTATCCCCAACTCCGGAGATTCAGAATGAGCGAAAAAGTGACCCTGGCCATCATCGGCGGCTCCGGCCTGTACAACATGCCTGGCCTGCAAAATGCACAGGAGCGCGAGGTATCCACTCCATTCGGAAAACCCAGTTCCCCTATCATCCTGGGTGAACTCGAAGGCCAGCAGGTTGCCTTCCTGGCCCGTCATGGTGTTGGTCACTATATAACGCCAAGTGAGGTCAATTATCGCGCTAATATCTACGCCCTGAAAGCCCTGGGGGCGGAGCGCGTGGTCAGCATTTCGGCGGTCGGCTCACTGCGCGAAGATTACGCCCCTGGCCATATCGTTATCCCTGACCAGCTATATGACAATACCAAAGGACGTGAACGCACCTTTTTCGGAGAGGGATTGGTCGTCCACGTTGGCGTAGCAGACCCATTCTGCCCGGACCTGTCTGCGCAGTTGGAAAGTGCCACGCGCAAGACCGCTGCCACCGTCCACATGGGCGGGTCATTCATCACCATCGAAGGGCCGCGCTTCTCAACCAAAGCCGAATCGCACACGTACCGCTCGTGGGGGATGTCCCTGATCGGCATGACCACTTCCCCTGAGGCCTTCCTGGCACGTGAGGCCGAGCTTTGCTATGCTGTCATGGCGCACGTCACCGATTACGACGTCTGGCACATCAGCGAGTCGCCTGTCACGGTAGAAATGGTGATCCAGACACTCAACAAAAATACCGAGGTAGCGCAGGAAGCCATTCGGAATCTTGCTCGCGACCTCGCCGCAAAGCGCACCTGTGATTGCAACCAGGCTCTCGCTAGCGCCCTTATCACCCGCAACGATGCCATTCCCCCGGCCACGCGCGAGAAGGTGGAATTGCTCATTCGGAAATACTATCAATAACCGCTCAGGCTTCTCCCTTCCCGCATGAGCGTGGATATTACAAGCAATGATTGAGCGAAAAGAAAACACGCTCCTCAAACTGGCGGGAGTCTTCCTGATCCTCTTTGCCGTCATTCTGAGCCTCTCGCCAACGGTGCGCGAGCGCACTTGGGATGTGACCTTTCGCTGGCATCACTGGGTCGGTCTGTTGGCCTGGGTAGTGGCCTTTGCCTTCGCGCACAGGGAACTCACTCGCCGCCTGCCCGAACACGACCCCTATCTACTACCCATCGCTGGCTTGCTGACCGGCTGGGGGCTTATGACCATCTGGAGGCTGGCGCCCGATTTCGGCGTACGCCAGACGATCTGGATGGCCGCCACGCTTGGACTGCTTGGCTTCAGTCTGCGCTTCCCACTGGACCTGGATGTTGTTCGCCGCTATAAATACGTGCTACTGACCGGCGGCCTGCTCCTGACCTCCCTGACCCTGATCTTTGGCAGCAACCCGGCCGGGACTGGCCCGCGCCTGTGGTTGGGCTGCTGCGGAATCTATCTACAGCCTTCCGAACCGCTCAAGCTGTTGCTGGTGGGATATCTGGCAGCCTACCTGGCAGACCGCCTGCCCGCCCGTGACCGGCTCATCCCGCTGCTCTTCCCCACGCTATTCGTCACCGGGTTGGCGTTGCTGCTCCTGCTCGTGCAGCGCGACCTGGGCACAGCTTCTATCTTCATCTTGCTTTACGCTACCATCGTGTATCTTGCTATTGGTCGCAAACGGGTGCTGCTCATCAGCGCTGGCATGCTTTTGCTGGCCGGGCTGGCAGGTTACTACCTGATCGGCCTGATCCAGCTGCGCGTGGATGCCTGGCTCAACCCCTGGCTTGACCCCAGCGGTCGCGCCTACCAGATCGTGCAATCGCTGCTGGCGATCGCCAACGGTGGTCTCTTCGGGCGTGGACCCGGCCTGGGCAGCCCGACGCTGGTCCCCATCTCACACTCCGATTTCATTTCCACTGCCATTGCCGAAGAGACCGGCCTGGTCGGCATCATCGGCCTGTTGGTCTTGTTGGCGCTCCTGATCAGCCGTGGACTGCGCGTGGCCTTGCTGGCAACCGGTCGCTTTCGACGGCTGCTGGCGGCGGGCATCACGGCCTATTTCGGCATTCAGAGTCTGCTGATTATCGGTGGCAATTTACGGGTCCTGCCCCTGACCGGGGTGACACTGCCCTTCGTCTCGTATGGCGGATCGTCTCTGTTGACCTCCTTCGTCGCACTGTTGGCGCTGCTGCTCATCAGCAGCCCGGCAGAAGAGGAACCCGCTCCCCTGCCCAGCCCTGTCCCCTACTACGTGATCAGTAGCGTGGTTGGGCTGGGACTGGTCGCCATGTCGCTGGGCATGGGCTGGTGGACACTTGTGCGCGGCGCGGACCTGCTGGAGCGCACCGACAATGCGCGCCGCTCGATCTCTGACCGCTACGTGCAGCGTGGCGCCCTGGTCGACCGTGAGAACACACCCATCATTGTGACGGAAGGCAAAACCGGGAACCTGACCCGCGTCTACCTGTACCCAGAACTGGGGCCTGTTGTTGGCTATACGCATCCCGTCTTCGGGCAAGCCGGGCTGGAAGCCTCACTCGACAACTACCTGCGCGGACTGCAGGGCAACCCCGCCAGCCTGATCTGGTGGGACCGCCTGCTCTACGGTACGCCGCCGCCCGGCCTGGACATCCGTTTGAGCATTGACTTAAGTCTACAGGTCAAAGCAGACCAACTACTGGGGGAACATAAGGGCGCCATCATGCTGTTGAACGCCAATACGGGCGAGGTCCTGGTCATGGCCTCGCATCCCGGCTACGATCCTAATTTGCTGGACGAACAAGGGGCTGCGCTCTCGAGCGACCGGGACGCCCCCCTGCTCAACCGCGCTACGCATGGCAACTACTCTTCCGAAAATGCGCTGGAACCTTTCGCGCGGGCGCTCTTCGGGGAATCTGCGTCGCTTGGGGAAACCGAACGGGACCAACTCAATGAGGCCCTGGGTTTCTACAGTGAACCGCAACTGCGCATGCTGGTGACCGGGGCAGGGGCATCCCCGGATGATTTGCGCGTCAGCCCGCTGCAAATGGCGCTGGCAACGGCTGCCTTGAGCAACAATGGCGTCCGGCCTGCCGCGCGCATAGCCCTGGCGGTGAATACGCCCCAACAGGGTTGGGTGATCTTACCCGCACTGGGAAAGCCAGTCGAAGCCCTGCCTGCGCCCTTCGCGCGCGAGACCGCACAGGCGCTGGCAGGAGACAATGCGTATTGGAGCTACACCAGCGCCGCAGGTGAAACGCCTCTGACCTGGTACCTGGCCGGGACCCTGCCCGATTGGAGCGGGACGCCGCTGGTATTGGTTATATTATTGGAAGAAAACAATTCGACACTTGCTATCCAGATCGGGGGAGATTTACTCAATACAGCTTTACAGCCATAATAAACTTCCTCCCTGAGTGGAGCGAAACGCAGTTGCATCGTCCCAAAGGGGACAATGCGACTACGGACTTCGCAACAAGCGCTCAGTCCTCCGCTCAGGGAGAAATGTTCCGTCACTCACACTTCGACTTGTCCCCCGTCCAATCATAGAGAATATCTACCGTTCTCCCCTCCGACAGGTTGACCACTTGAATCGCTTCATCTTCAGGGTTTTCCAGATCGTAGACCTGGTACTCACCGACCCCAAAACGCTCCTCATTGTAGGGCTCATCGTACTTTGAGAGCAACTCAACCTCCGTGGGGTATACAACCATCGTATGCTTGGTGCAATTGCGGATATAAGCCGGGGAAGCGGGTTCAACCGTCACAAAGGGTAAAGTACTCACATCTCCCTGCACGATTGAGTAATCAGTTTCAGTCGTCACCCAACCTTTCACCCCGGGCTGCGCAGGCAACTCGATCAAAACCCAGCGACTGATCCTGTCGCGCCCAACCGCGACGGCTGTCTCGCCATCGTACAGCACGCCGACGTAATTGTAGTCAATGCTGGGGCCACGGCGAATGTTGAGGTTGCCATTCTCCACCGCAAACGTGACTTGCCTGGGAGTCTGAGTGAACGCCGGGGCGCTGGTTGGCGTCGAGGTCCCGGATTGATCATCTGAAACGGGAGCAGGCCTGGTCGCCGTTGGAAGCGCGGCCAGGGTCAGGTCTTCCGAACGGGGCGTCCAAGTTGGGACATCTCCCGGCGTCGAGGTAGCCTGCATCACATCCGCCTGAGAGGCATCCGGCAATGCACAACTTTGCAGCCCAAGCGCTACAAGGAAAGACAAAATCAAAATGGTGTGAACTTTGAGTTTTACAATCATCATTCTCTGTATATACTGCTTCTTGCATAAATAGACGAACTTTCATGCCAGTTTTTGCTGGGAAAAGCGAGTGCCTGAGTACAAATATTTATGCAGCATACAGTAAAAGGGATATCTTTCGATAAATCGGGGCGTGGGGTAACCCCACCTCCCCCCTATTCTTTTTGAAAAGAACCTACATGAGAACAGCCAGGCGACTGCCTGGCTGTTGATGGACTTGGCCTACATGCCGTCGTCACTGTCTTTGGCCGAGTAACCCGGGCCGCTCGTAAAGTAGTCGTAATTTGGCTTGATGTCCGCAGTCAGGTCGACCACTTCCCCGGCTTCCAATTGTTTGACGGTATCGAGCACAACTTGTTTACCGTGGTGGTTGGTGCCTTCGTAGTGGCCTGCCAGGCCGACCTTGCTGATGTATTCCCCGCCTTTGGCCGTGTAGGCCGCCGGCACTTCATCTTCAGGGAAGATGGCTGCATACGGGCATTCAGGTACGCAAGCACCACAGTCGATGCATGTATCGGGGTCGATGTAGATCCAGGGCCACTCGTTCACCGGCTGGCCAGGGACCATGCACTCCACCGGGCAAACCTCGATACAACCGCGATCACGAATACATAGACTGGTAATGATATGGGTCATTTGTATCCTCCGTTTTGGAATAGATGTTTGAAATCTAGCTACTGCGACTATTCTACCGCATTTTTGAATGAATGTCTTTAGAGATACAAAGAGAGAGTGCCTAACACCGAAAATATAATGTCATTCTCCCGAAGGACACCGGGACGGTGTGAACGACCCCTTCGACAAGCTCAGGATAAACTCCGGGAGTGAAGCCCGCCCTGAGTGCGGGCCGAAGGGAATCCCCGCGCGATACCCCTGCAGGGCACAAGCGCGCGGGAGACCCTTCGCTTTGCTCAGGGTGACATATTTCTTTTGTCTTCGGAATTAGACGCCCTCTGCAAAGATCACCAATTATATGAGAATTGTATGATATAAATGCAATAAACTTGACAACAACCCCAAACTTAACTATGCTAGATATAGTTAAGATCTATCTACCAACTCAACTCAGGAGGAACCCATGATTTATCAGATTCTGTCAAAACTGGACGAGAAATACCATTTCGAACAGGCGCAGGCGCATTGCGATATCCCCTGCGGCATCTACGATCCCAGCAGCGCCCAGATCGCAGCATTGACCGTCGTACGCATGATGGACTTGATGGCCGACCTGGCAAAAGGTGAGAGCAAAAACAATGTCGATTTCCACAATAGCATGGACCGCTACATCACCGTCAAGGAAGAGCACGCCGAAAAGGCCAAGCAGGAGATCCGCATTATTTGGGGCGATTATTTCAAGAAAGACAAACACCCCAACGTCGATGAACTTGTCCACAAGATCATGCAGCTCGGCTCCAAGGTGCGCCAAACCGCCGACCGCGAAGCCGGCCTGGCCTTCGTGGCAGCCATCAATGAGTTCGCCGAAATCTTCTGGAAGACCAAGGATGTGAAGACCAAGAAAGCCAAGGCTCCCTACGCCCCGGCGCTCGAAATGGTCTATCCCGATCTTTAGTGAGTGTCTGAAAACCTTACCTCCAAGTCACCAAGACACGAAGACTCAAAGTTTTTTTCTTTGAGTCTTTGAGGCTTTCATGCTCAGGATCATCAAAGTCACCGGCGACTCGATGTCACCTGACTTTCAGGAAGGGGACTTCGTGCTACTCGCGACAGCCCCCTTCTTTTTGAAGCGGCTGAAGGTTGGCGACACGATCGTCTTCCAGCACAAGCTTTACGGAACGTTGATCAAGCGCATCGTATCTTTCGACCCTGAGACGGCTGAGGCCTACATCGAAGGGACGCGTCCCGACAGCCTTGACAGCCGCCGCCTGGGGACGATCCGGCGCGAGAATATACGGGGAAAAGTCATTGCGCATTTTTCGAAGACATAGTTTCCCTACCGTACAAAGTTGAATAGGACGCTGATAAACGCTGATTTCGCTGATTAAATTCGATGCCGTTCGTACCGCGAGCCCAGGCCTCGTAAAGAAAATCGAGAGGCGAGACTCTTCGGTCGCTGCGAACGCTCCCTCAGAGTGACATGATTTGATGAGTAAATGAACCGCAAAGTTCGCTAAAGCCCTCGCCCTGCCCTCTACCCTAACGGGCGCACGTCCTGGGGGAGAGGGGAAAGTCACTGAAGGGCCCTCACCCTGCCCTCTCCCAGAGGGGAGAGGGGGAAGTCGCTTTGATAAAAAAGCCGTTAAAATAGGGCGAACCAGACACGTTACAGGAGTCTCCGTTGAACGAAGACCGTGCGCGCCTCTTCCTGCCCTTCAGCCTGCTGATTGCTATTCTGGCCGTTTCGACCGCCTCTATCTTTATCCGTTTTGCGCAGCGAGAAGCCCCATCGCTGGTGATCGCCGCCCTGCGCCTGACGTTTGCCAGCCTGGCGCTGGCGCCCATCGCGCTCAGCCGTCACCGGGATGAGCTGCGGGCGCTCACCCGCCGTGAATTGCTGCTGGGGCTGCTCTCCGGCATCCTCCTGGCTGTCCACTTCGCTACCTGGATTTCGTCGCTGGAATACACGAGCGTGGCGAGTTCAGTGGTGCTGGTCAGCACGGGGCCGCTGTGGGTGGCGCTGCTCTCGCCGATCTTCTTGAAAGAACCGCTCACCAGACCGGTCTTGATGGGTATGACCCTGGCCTTGCTGGGCGGGACGGTGATCGGCCTGAGCGATTCCTGCTCAATCAACTGGTCATCCTGGCCCGGCCAGGACGTGGGGGCTACTCGCCAAATGTTGATTACTTGCCCGCCTTTCTCCGAGTTCGTGCAGGGTAAAACCTTCCTGGGGAATTTCCTGGCGCTGGTCGGGGCCTGGGCCGTGGCCGGTTACCTGTTGATCGGACGCAGGCTGAGGGGCGGAATGACGCTGATCCCCTATATTTTCATCGTGTATGGCATCGCGGCGGTCGTGCTGCTGGGGATCATGTTCACGGCGGGACAATATCCGACCGGCTTTTCTCCCACGACCTATGTCTATATCCTTTTGCTGGCGCTGGTGCCGCAGTTGATCGGGCATTCCACCTATAACTGGGCGTTGCGCTACCTGCCTGCGGCGCTGGTCTCGATCACGACGCTGGGGGAGCCGATCGGGTCGGCGATCCTGGCTTATTTCATTCTGCGCGAAACGCCTACGTCCTTGACGATCTTTGGCGGCGTCCTCATCCTGGCGGGGATTTACATTTCGGCGAGGGTGGAGAGGAAGGGAGGCTGATAGTAGCGGGATGCCCCCTTCCCCCTTCGGGGACAGGCGGGGATGCTTCGCGACTATCCCGCCCTACTGCGG